>CAZJNG010000008.1:0-17514 GCA_964547265.1 uncultured Candidatus Cloacimonadota bacterium
GATTGTAAAAGAGAAATCGAAATTTGCCCTGATGGAGAGCTTGTAAATGACTTTTCTTTATACACTTATCAATGGGAAAAGGAAGATAAATCACTTACTGTTAAATTTGAAAAAACCGGTCGAGGCATTAGCTTTATTGAAACAAATGAGTACTCTATAAAAAAATGTATTCAAAAACCTCAACTCATTTTTGGCAAAAAATATAAGGTTATTTACGAAATAAAAAACAAGACAAACAAACCTTTATCATTATCTATCAAAGGTTTAAATGATAAAAATATTGAATTTAACTATGAATATCAAGCAATAGTAAAGGATAATGTATCAATTGATGTTGAGTTTTTTGTCAAAAGAATTGACGAAGTGCAAGATGAATGGAAAACTCACCCTTGTGTTAAATCAGAGATAAGTATCAATAATAAAAAAGTAATTTTAAAAACAGGTATTAAAACACTATTTCCTTTAAGCTTTTCGCACTCAACCCCCAAACCTCTTGTTTCTCCTAATATACCTTATGAATTAATTTTAGATGTAGAAAATAACTTTGACGAAACTTGCGAATACATCTTTAATCTTCCAACTAATGAAAATGTTAAGTTCTTACCCGGAACACTTACCTTTGCTTTAAAAGCAAAAGAAAAAAAAACTCAATATTTAAATGTCATTTGCAAAACATCTGCTCTAATAAAAGAAGAAATAGACATCATTGCAAAAACTAAAAATGAGACTATAAGCTATACTGATATTTTCTCTTTAGTTTGCAATACTTATTCAGGTTCATTATACGGAGAAACCAAGCATAATTATGTGATAAACAAAGGCTTATTTATGGGTTGGTTAAATAAAGATTATGATCCAAATTATTTTAGAATGTATAAAATCTTCTCTTCTGCAATTGGCATAAACACTCCAAAAATTGGCAAACCTTTCAGCTCTGAGTTTGATATTAAAAAAGCTTATAAACACGAATTTATTAAAGATTCAGAATCTATAACCCTCAAGACTTACCTTGAATCAGATGTTTTTAAAGGTTGTAAATTTATCAATAACTATAAACTTTATCATAGTGGAGTATTAGAATACTATATTGAAATACTTGACTTTCCCTTTAGCTTGAATGAAATCAGTATAAACTTTGCAATTAATTGTAATAAAGATGATTTTTATATGCCTTACGAAAATCAAGTAATGCAAATTAATGATAACCTTTTCAATGATGCTGAACTGACAAATTGGGACTTAAAAAAAATAACAGAAAACTGGGTTTTCAACAAAAAAGACAATTCTTCTATCGCAGTTATTTGGGATATGGACATGAAACCTGAAACAAATGGTTGGTCTTTAATCTTTGAACATAAGTTTAGCAAAGATAATTCATGGAGTTCAAAGCCTGTTATTATTGCAAATGATGTATTTAAAACTGCTAATGAGGCAAGAGAATATGCAATCAACAAGCAATCAGCTGACACTAAATATATCCATAGTATTGCCCTTGAAATAAATAAAGGGAATCCATTCTGTGAAAAATTATTTATTCTGTCACAGATTGACAAAAAGGTTAAATCTATGGATTGTGAGGTAGTCGTTAAGTCTTCAAATAATGCTTTTTCTCCTCTTGCTTTGACTATCAAAGAAGATGAAAGAAAAAATCAGGCTGACTTTGAAATTACCCTAAATGAAAATCACTCAAATCCTGTATTGATACTTTCAAAAGCAGATTATGAAAGCTTATCATTTAAAAATGAAAAAGCAGTCTTTATAAAAAGCAATGCAGAATGTGTTAAAACACAAAAAGATAAGCTTTTCAGCCTGAATAATGGCGTCATTGAATTCCAGACAAACCCTGATTTTGCTCCATGCCTATTCTCACTAAAGGCAAATGGTCTTGAATGGTTAGACTCAAATTACCCTGAAAAAACAGCCAAGTCATGGTGGAATCCATGGACTGGTGGCATATTTTATCGCCTGTCAGGATTGAATATGAAACAGCTTGTTGATGAAAAATCTTCTGCTTATTTTATAGTCAAAAAAGATAATTATCATAACGAATGGACAGGTTTTGAGATTAAAACTGAAACTGAAAATTTTAAACCATTTAAAGGATTGATGTTAAAACAGTATTTCTTGACAATGCCAAATTTACCGATTGTATGTTCATATTTGAAGATTGAACAAAATACTGGTAAATATTTAAATACAAATATCCAAAATATTGCTTTTGTAAAAGCAGATGAAAAACTGACAGACTGTAGCTTTGAGTACGAATATAAAGGAGAAACACTTAAAACTAAATGCGGAAAGGATCATATCGGCTTTGAATCAAAAGCAAGTATGGTTGCGTTTACAGGCATAAACAGAACAGAAAAATTATTTATATATAATACAGATTTAAATCCTTACAAGTACGCAGAAAGTGATATTCATGTTTCTTCATGCACATTCTACCAAGACAAAAAAATAAAAAATCAGGATGTTTGTATAAGTTCTCCTAAATTCTATATTATCTCTGATATGGAACTTAAAGAAAAATATCTGATAGATTTAAAGCATATAAGATTTATTGATTAAGTCATTTAACTGCAGAGATATACAACCTTAAAACATAAAACAGGAAACCTAAAAAAGAGAAAAAGATTTTATAATGGAAAATAAAATAGAGATATATCAGAGTAAAGACGGCACATTATTGTTGAAGTTAAGTTTGAAAAAATTTCTGCATTTTAGACAGTCTAAGTCTATAATTATGATACTCTTATCTCAATTATCTAGTTTTCTAAGATAATTAAAACTTTCTCAGAAAAATGTAAAAAAAATTGTAAACTTTAACAGCGGAAAAACAAAATAAAAGCTGGCAATAACAAAGAGATTAATCAATATACAAGGGACCTCCAGGATGCTTTTCCCTCTTGGAGGTCTGCTGTTTCTCGATTGTAGATAAGCTTTGATATTCAAAGAGTTAGAGTGAATGCTAATTATTTGTTGATTATTAAATTGTAGGTAGCATATCGTTTTGAATCGAATAATACATGGATTTCATAATGCGTTCTTTCAGGATTTACGGCAAATCTTGGGATTAGTTTATCATTTGTCAGATAAATATCACCACCTCTGTCTTCTGCATCTTTTGTAGGGTCAAGGATATAACCTGCCAGATTTACTTTAACCTTTTCCGAGCTAATTTGATTTAAATCAACATCTTCTATGTATAAGGTGTCGCCATAAGCAACGAAAATGGTATCGTTTGGTGCCATAATAATCATTTCTTTATTTACAAAAAGTTTTAAATTCCCTGCTATAATAGGTTCAATCTTTAAATAATTATACCCGAGTACTTCAGAATTTTGTTTAATTAAAAACTGATAGAGACTTTTTTCTGTATCAATGGCAAATCTATTTGAGAGTGAACTGTGTGAATTTATGATGAAGTGCTTGTCATCTACTCTTCTCGTTTGATTGTTATATCCTAAAAGATTAATTGTAATGTCTTTATTATTATTAATTGTCCCAAGTATTTCAAAGTCAACTGCTTCAGTAACAAATAATGTATCTCCTAAATTAATATTAACAAAGCTGTTATCATCAATAATCTTTACTCTGAATCCTTCATAAATCTGTTCTATTTCAACAGCAATAATCACGGGAATTTTTGCTAAAATCAGATTATCTTTATAAACATGAATTTCAGTTTGCTCTTCAATACGAAATTTTTTATTAAGGTCATTACGATTACCATGACCAAGTACATCGACATAATTACCTCGAGTATAATTTGAATGGATTCCGGTGATTTCAAGACTTGAACCTCTCGGGATTTTTATAATATCATCTCTTGTAAAATAATGTTGTGTATAATCAATTTTACATAGGATATAATTTAGCTCGGGAAGTTCATCAAATAAATGTGGGCAATCCATTTCAATTTCAAGGTATTTTAGAAATTGGTTTATTATGAGTTTTATATAAGATTTTTTCAAGGATTCTGAGGGCAAACTTTTTGACACTTCAACACCAAAAGAAGGAATATGAGCTTTTGTCAGTCCATAAAATGATGCTGATTTTCTTTGTTCTGGATGCTTAGTGTCAGAAGATACGGTGTTGTGGTTATTAAAACGATACAAGTATTCTTCATTTGTAATATATTTATTTATCTCAGTTATGACTGTTTCTGCTATTTCTTTAAGGTTAATTGTTTTATTTTCTGTTTGAAAAATATCCGTGTCAGCAATTAAGCATTGCCCGTATCTCATTGGGTTATGCATAGGTCCTTCCCATTGATGTCTGTAAAAACCGCTACCCTCATGTAAGTTTAAGAGTAAATTACTTTTATGGATATATTTTTTAATAATTTCAACGACTTCATCTTCATATATAACAGGTTTTTCTTGTGCAAACCTTCTGTTCATATCATCATTTATTTGCCTCTGCGACAAAAATATGGAGTGTAAATTAGCCCTGGGTATGACAATTAGGTTTCCTTTTTTAAGAGCAATGTCTAAAAAATTATCAGCAGCAAGAAATGCTGCAGTTTCATCACCTTGTATCCCCCCGATTATCATAAGAGTTGCACCTTCTTCTGCTCCTTTTATGGAATAAATTTTGAGCTCGTGATTTGTATGTTCAAAATATGTAGTAATCTCAGTATTTGAGAAAAGATAGTTCAGCATAATACTAATAATGATTAAAAGTGTGAGTTTTTTGAATTGTATCAAAATTAATCTCCTTTTTCGTTTCGCTTAGATTGTCTTGCAGTTGCCTGCCATTCTTCTTTAAATATTTTCCATTGATTACTGTTTCGTTTTAAAACTAAATGTTTTTTCCCGAAGTCACGATAATTACCTGCTTTATAATCCTGGAAGAAGCTTATCAAAATGAAACCGTCAGCATAATAATAATCAAAATCATAGATATCAATAATGATTTGATCATTTCTTAAGAAAACATTTTTTTTGTGATTATACCATTGTTCATAATCCATTTTTTGCTTATCTGAATGGAAGTCATGTGAATAAAAATTATTATATGATTCAAAGTTTTTTTCCTGCCAGGAATTTTTCCAAGAATCTATAAACTCTAATATAGTATCTACTTCATTTTGTAATTCTCTAAGTTCATGCCACTTAATCTCATTATTAATGATTACCGGAGTGTTTTCTAGTCTCAAGATTTCTTTAAAATAAATAATTTCATCATTTTCAAACCTCACGCACCCCTCTGTATCAAAAGGAATAATCCCAATATCAGATCCATGCAGCCATATACCATAACCTGTCTTTTTTAGCAATCTGTCCAGTTGGTTTGGATAGTTTAGAGTAAAGGCTCCTGTCCCATATTTAGGAGCAAGCTCTTCGTCAGGAATAAACCTTTGAGTAAAATATAAACCCTCAGGAGTTTTTAAATCTCCTCGACGCCATTTATTACCTTCTGCTTGTCCGGATGAAATGATATATGTTTTGTACAAATCTATTTCTTTAAAATGATTTTTCATACTATACAAGGCAGCACTTTGAGTTATTTTATCTACTACAATCAGATAATCGTCATAATTATGCAGTTTTGGGAAAAGAAAATTAATGTACTCATAAGGGAATTTCCCTTTATTTAGTTCCCATACAGTTTTCATCGAATCAGGTTTTGGTTCTTCAATCACAATCAAAGGAATTTCAGGTTTGGGTGGTTCTTCAGTTATAACAGGTCTTTCAATTTTTTGCCAGTCTTCCGCCCATATATACCAGTTATCATTTTCATATTTCCAGATTATTATTTTTTTGCCAAAATCTTGATAGGTGTCTGCATTGTATTCTTGTAATGCTTCAAAATATAGATAATTTTCTTTGAGGATATAAGAGATGTTTGTAAACTGAACATCAATTTTATCATTTCTGTTAAAAATCCTTTTTTTATGTTTTATCCATTTATCTAAATCCATATTATTGCTTTTAGAGTAAAAATCAGAATGATAGAAACTAAGATAATTATCAATTTCCTGATTTTCCCAACTTGAAACCCACATATTAAAGTTTTTTGTGAAACCTGCTATGTCAAAATAAAATTTTTCTTGAGCGAGATACTCTCGTTTATGTTGAATAAGCACAGGTATAGTTCTGTAATCTAATAAATTAAAGATTATCTCCATGTCATAATTATGGATGTAAATATCTCTCGTATCTTCTATCACTGATGAAATGTCTTGAACTCCTTTGATATAAACCGGTCTTAAATTTTTTTGCAAATATTCATCTAATTTATCAGGGATATCTAAAGAAATTGCACCATAAGAATTACTGTCAGTAACTGCCATTATATCAAGCCATTCTCTTGTTTGATATACGCCATAAGTATTTTTCCATTGTAAATTCTCAGAAATATTATTTAATATTTTGAACTCATACTGAAAAAAAATTAAAGAATCTGAAACCGAATATAATTTCATTAAGTTACTTTCGGGTAAAATTTCTATAAAATAATTTGGAATGTCTATGTCATTTATAAGCAGATGTTTGAATTCGTTAGGAAGTATTGACTGAGCATTAAGTCTTATTATGATTAGAAGTAGAATTATTATTAAATAACTTTTATTTTTCATGTATATTTAGCCACCTTTACAGTATTTAATCTATAAGCAAAAAAATAATTGACTTTTGTCAAGAAAAAACTAATAAAATAAATGATAATAGCTAAGGCTTAAAAATAATTTTTTTTTTGCTTGACTAAATTAATAAAAAAAAATAAAATAACCTTTTAAAAGTTAAAGTAGAAAATGCATAGGAGGAATTATGAAAAATCTACATCTTTTAACTGTATTAACAGTAATAGCTACTTTGTTTTTAGTCGCTTGTGGTGGCTCTGCTGCACCAAAAGGTCCTGTCGCAGTATTTGAGCCGGATTGGTATGGTAATGTAACCGAAAATGAAAACTTCGTGTTTACTTATGGTAATTCAGAAAAAGTTAGCCAAAATGCATCAGAAAGCGGAGCTCATGCTAATGCATTGGCAGAAGGTGCTCATTATGTCGAAACTCATGTCACGACAATGACAAAAAATTTCATGTCTGAATCAGGTTATGAAAATCCTGAAGTTGTAGCTCTTACTGAACAGATTACAAAAATAGTAGCTAATACAAAATTTCAGGGTACTCAAATCACTCAAAGAAAAACTTATGTAGTAGAAAACGGTCGCTATAAAACCTTTATGCAGGTAGCTATCCCAAAAGCTGCCATAAATAAAGAATTAGTTGACAGAATAAAAAAAGAAGAAGCTTTATACAATCGTTTTAGAGCATCTCAAGCCTTTGATGAACTTGAAAGATCAGTAAACAAGTAACCTTTAAAATAATGACAATACTACGAATATTTATTTTTTGTGTAGTGTCCGGCTCTTTGTTTTTAGTTGCTTGTGGAGGTTCTTCTGCACCAAAGATTCCTATGGAAGTTTTTGTTCCGGATTGGTATGCTGATGTTACCGAAGATGAATCTTTTATTTATTTCTATGGAAGCTCAGAAAAGGTTAGCAAAAGTGCATCAGAAAGCGGAGCACATGCTGATGCATTGGCAGAAGCTGCTTGTTATGTCGAAAGTCATTTCCATACAATGAAAAAAAATTTTATATTAGAACTCAATCTTGAAACAGATGAGGCTATGGTTATTGTTGAAAAGCCTCTCAAAAGATTTCCTTCTCAAAAGACTCACATAGTTCAAATGGAAACAATTACTGTTGAAAATGATCGTTATAAAAGCTTTATACAAGTAGCTATCTCAAAAGTAGCTATCACTAAAGCAGTCATTGACAGGATTAAACAAGATGACGATCTATACAGTCTTTTAAAAGCTTCTCAAACATTTAAAGAACTTGAAAGAACTGTAACGAATTAACTTAAAATCTTATTTTTTAATAAAGACCTGTTAATCAACAGGTCTTTTTTGCTTAACCGGATATTTTTTATTGACAAATTTTAGATATTGATTTTGAATGTAAAAAACAATTTTATTTATATCGTTTGGAGGATTTGATGAACTGTAAGGTTTGTAAAAATAAAATAGAAAAACTGGATGTATATTGTTCAACATGTGGGACAGCACTTGACCATTTTAAGAAATTTTTCTCAGTAAAAGAAATCTTAAATACAGTAAACAAGAAGCCTAAAACTGAGAAGGACTTACCTGCAAAAATAAGTATCATGGTATTTATTTTGTCAATTTTCCCGGTTTTTATTATCTCATATATTAGTAATAATGAGTTATTTTTTGAAGGCTTAATGAATTATGCAGTTAGTAATATCTTGTTTATTTTTTTTATACCGATTTCTTTGTTGATTTTTTCATTAAATTATGCTGATTCAGAAAATAAACTCAATTTAAATTCTTTTTGTAAAACTTTTAAAAATTATCCAAGATATTTTTTATTTATTCTTTTGACAGCATTATATTTTGTGTTTTTAAAAATTATTTGTCAAGGAGACCCGATCTTAAACTTAGTAAGACTTGTATTAATTTTATGGGGCTTAAGTATTGTTTTACCTATGCCTGTTTTAATGGCATTTTCCAATGAATCTGTAATTAAATTAATTCAAAAGGCTTATATCGCCGGTAAATACACTAGATGGCAACAATTTTTTATTTTAATTTACTTATCCATACTGAATTTTATTGCAGTAATACCCTTTGGTATCGGGCTAATATATAGTTTGCCTTATACTGTAAATGTTTTACAGGAACTCAATAAAAGACATAATGAATATGGCTTATATGATAAACATAAAGATTATTAAAAAGGTTTAAGATGAAGATTTTTGAAACTCATGCTCATCTGGATTTTGAAGATTATGATAAAGACAGATATAAAGTCTTACAGAGTTGTTTTAAAGCAGGTGTAGAAAAGATAATTAATATTGGAATTGATGCAGAAACAACAGAAAAAGGAATTCTTCTTAGTAAAAGATATCCACAAATAAGTGCTACTGCGGGGTATCATCCTAGTACTGTTCATCAATACGATGAGCAGAGATTTAGAAAGTTGATACCCGACATAAATATAGTTGCAATTGGAGAAATAGGCCTTGATTATTATAGAATGTATAATCCTAAAGAAATGCAATTAAAGATATTTGAAGCACAAATTAAGCTTGCCATGGAATTTGATTTGCCGATTGTCATTCACGATCGAGATGCACATGAGGACTGCTTCCAAATGCTGAAAAGATATAAGCCAAAAAAAGTTGTTTTTCACTGTTTTAGTGGTGATATTTTGTTTGCGGAAAAAGTTCTTAATGAAGGTTGGTTTATAAGCATAACAGGAGTAATTACATATAAAAATAATAATCTCTCAGATATTATCCGAATAGTTCCAAAGGAAAAATTTTTTATAGAAACTGATTGTCCTTATTTGACTCCAAATCCTCACAGAGGTAAGAGAAATTCTCCTGAATATTTAATATTTGTTATTCAGAAAATTTCAGAAATCTTGAGAATATCACCAAAATTAATTGCTGATCAAACATATAAGAATGCAGAAAACTTTTTTCTAAAATAAATTATGAGACTCAAAAAACATTTAAAAGGTAATATTACCGTGCCTTTTATCTTGTTTTCTTTATTAATAGCTTGTTTTTGGCATGAAAAAAATTTAAATTTCATTTCAGGTTATAAGGCAATTATCATGAGTTCAAGTCTTTTAATTTCTGATTATTTGGAAATAGGCGGCTTACTTCCGACAATTATCAATGTTATAAGTTTGGTACTTGTATATTATAGTTTGATTTATAAGTTAAAAATTAAGGTGACAGGTCCAATATTTGCAGGATTATTAACAATTGCAGGATTTGGTTTCTTTGGCAAAAATCTTATTAACACAATGCCAATATTGCTTGGTATATATTTATACTCTTTATATAACAAAATTAACATTCGAAATGTATTTATTATAGTTTTATTTTCTACAGGTATATCGCCAATAGTGAGTTTTTTAATGTTTAATGAAGCATTTCCGCTTATTATTAGTATTCCACTGGGACTATTCGCAGGCTTAATTACAGGTTTTATTTTGCCTCCATTTGCAGCTCATACTGTTAAATTTCATAATGGTTACGATTTGTATAATATTGGCTTCGCAATGGGAATTTTAGCCTTGATTTATACTGCAATATTTAGAGCTTTTGGTCTAAAGGTTGAAACTGTAAATATAATTTCTGATAGCTATCATGTGTTTTTTTATATAGTTTTGTCGATTTTTTCATTGAGCTTTGTAATAATCTCATACCTTATTGATAGTGATGTATTTAATAAATACTTTTTAATTCTTGAAAAATCAGGAAGATTAGTGACCGACTTTGTTCGAGATGTTGGTTTATCTACTTCTATATTAAATATTGGTTTAATGGGCTTACTCTGTTTGAGTATTGTGTCAATGTTAAGTTTTAAACTTAGCGGGCCTGTAATTGGTGGTGTTTTAACTGTAATGGGTTTTGCGGCATTTGGTAAACATCCGAAAAATTCATTACCTGTAATGGCAGGAGTTATTGTTTCTGCAATATTATCTGATTTTAGCTTAAGCAGTACAGGTGTAGTAATTGCAATATTTTTTGGTACTGCCTTAGCACCCATTAGTGGTAAATATGGTATATTAGCAGGATTCATGGCAGGGTTTTTACATTTCTTTGTTGTACAGGCTACTTCTCCGTTTCAGGGAGGGTTTGACTTATATAATAATGGTTTTGCTGCCGGTTTTGTGGCTGCTGTTTTAGTGCCTGTAATCGATGCTTTTAGAAAGGAAGAATATTAGTATGGCTTTACATGAAATTAAAAAAAGCTGTAAGATTGTTAATGAACTGCTTTTGTATTTAATGAAAAAAGGTCATCATCAAGTAGAATTAAAAATAAATTATTCAGACAATAATACTGTCTTTGAATTTATTATTGCAGAGTGTTCAAGTACAATAATTAGTCATTTAGCTGAAAACCTCAATAAAGGGAGAAAGTATGAATTTGAGGGTTATTACTGGGAATTGATGGGAGAGAGTGATAGTGCCAATGAACTTGAGATAATAGGGTTGCTTGTAGATGGAATTGAAATTGTGGAAAAGGATGATAAAACATATTTAATAGTAACAAGATCTCATATAGATAATTAAATTAAATAGACTTTCAATTTGGAACCCGGATGAATCATTAATGTAAATAAGTTAAGGTTTTTGGATTTAATTATTCAATAGATTGCCAACCTTAAGATAAAAAATAATAAATGCATTTAGATTATAAATTTTTCTCTTTGAAAAGTTTTGTTAGAGCATTCGAAAGTGAGCCAAGAGTATAAGGTTTCTGTACAAAATCATTGACTCCTAAATTCATTACACTTTCAACTCTTTCATCTTGTCTAAACCCGGAAGTTAAAATAACAATTACTTCACTATTGAGTTTTTTTAGTTCTATATATGTCTCTTTTCCTGACATCTTTGGCATTACCATATCAAGAAGTACAAATTTTATATCTTTTAATCTTTCTGTGTAGATTTGAATAGCTTCATAACCATTATGTGCGAAAATCGTGTCAAATCCAAATATTTTTAATATTTGACCGGCTAATTTTCTCATTATTTCTTCGTCATCAACAATCAGCACTGTGCCTTTTCCTTGAAATACTTCCAGTTCGTTATCCTTAGAACTTACAACTAACCCTTCTCTGTCAAAAACAGGCAAATACACGCTTATAGTGGTTCCAATATTTTTTTCAGAATATAAGTCAATAAAGCCATTATGCTGTTTAACAATATTATAAACCATCGCTAATCCTAGTCCGGTACCTTTTCCGACTTCTTTAGTAGTAAAGAAGGGATCAAAAATTTTAGCTGCAGTTTTTGAATCCATTCCTACACCGGAATCTGAAACGCACATATTGTAATATTCTATCATTTTTGCTTCAGGATGATTGGCACAGAAAAAGGAATCAGCTGTTATTTGTTCTATATTAACGGATAGTTTTCCGCCTTTTGGTTCATATTCTTCTTTCATAATTGTCATAGCATGATTAGCATTAACGCATAGGTTAAGAATTACTTGTTCAATCTGAGTTGGGTCTCCGCTGATATAGGCAGGTTTTGGATAAAATCTAAAATCAAGGTCGATACATTTATCAAATGTATTTTGACAAATTTTCATAACATGTTTAACATTAAGATTTAAGTCTATAGGTAGAAAATCAGTCTCTTGTTTTCTTGAAAGGGTAAGCAATTGCTTTACCATATCAATAGCTCTATTTCCTGCTTGCTCCATTTCAAAGACATACTCTTTTAGTTCTTCGCTTTTTATTTCTTTATTCTTTTTTATCTTAAAACTTAACAATGACAATACTCCAACAATTCCGCCTAAAACATTATTAAAGTCATGAGCCAGTCCTCCTGCTAAGGTACCAATAGTCTCCATTTTTTGCATTTGTCTTAGTTGTTCTTCTTTTTTTTCAAGTTCACTAACATCATCAGCTCGCAAAACTATACCTTTTACGCCATTACTCGTAAGAGGATACAATGAAATGTTTTTAAAACCTTTGTCTTTAATTTCTAAATGTTTTCGATAAAAATACATTGGCTTATTTGCTAGTTTATGGTTTTTAAATTCTACCAAGAACTCTAATAAAAACGGTGCAACCTCGTCAACATTTTTTCCTATTACATCAACGGAGGCAATACCTGTATTTTCAGAAGCAGCTTGATTCCATTGAGTGATAACTCCGTTTTCATCTATTGTTATTAGCATTGATGGCATCGATTGAATGATGTTGTTTAAATAACTTTGAACTTTTCTTAGCTGAGTTTCAAGTTTATCTCTTTCTAAATCTCTATGTTGTAATCTTTCAATCATATTGTTAAAACCATTACATAATTGACCAATTTCATCTTTTGAGTGTACTTCAATTCTCTTTGTAAAATCTTTTGTGTTGGCAATTTCATTAGAAAATCTAAGTAATTTTAATAGTGGTTTAACTAGTTTTTGTTTAAGTAATAATGCAATTAAAAGAACATTAATCATTAATATAGAAATAAAGATGAGGCTCAACTCTTTTCGTTTCTTTGTAATATCGCTTAAGGTAAAATAATCAGTGTAGTACATTTCTAAAGAACCAATTATTTTGTTTTTCATGTAAATGTCTGTAGTTAAATAATTTAATCCTTTAAGGCTATCCCATTCATTACAATCTATTTCAATAATTGATGAGGATTCAGATTTAAAATTTTCTTTAACTAAACAACTCAAAACAGTATTATGCTCCTCTTTGACAAAAACTGCAATGATTTCGGGATTGTTTAATAAGGTTCTAGAGTATCTATCAATAAAAACTTTATCTAAATTCCAAATAGGAAATGAGTATGCTGCTTCAGTTAAAATAAATAAATTTTGAACCTTGTCTGAAAGCCTCTCTGTTATGAGGTTAGCCTCTTTCACTGTAAAATAATACAATGCTGAAAATGACAAAATCGAGATAATTGTAAATACCGCTAATACTAGCTGATATATAATTTTTTGTTTTATTTTTTCTACCATAATTGTAATCTCCTTGATTCGCACTCTATAAATAAATCATTATTATATTAATTAAGGACTAATTGTACTCGAATGTCAAGAGAAATTTTAAAAAATTACACGCATAACAAAACTTTTGTGTCATAGTTTTATCATTTTTTGTATCAAACAGGAAGTTATTATAGTCTTTATGTCCCAAAGCTAATAAAACTTTACAAGAATATATAAAACTGACTAATATTAGTAACCATAAATTAAGAGATTCTATCATTTAAATAATTTTTTATACTATGAGCCAACGCTTTTGATAATAATGGAGGCACTGCATTTCCTATTTGTAAGTTTTTAGAAACTCTGCTTCCATAAAATTTAAAATTATCCGGAAAACTTTGCAATCTAGCTCCTTCTCTAGTCGTTAATCCTCGGCTACATATAGGGTGAATACATCGTGAAGAAGAAGGTGTCCCAAAATTTCTAGTTATAGTTGTGCTTGGTTTATTCCACCAAAGTTTACAATATGTATTTTTAAAGCCACTTTTGGGTTTTTGTTCTTCCGGTAGGTCATGAGCACATTCCCCGTCATTTAAAGCCTCCATTAATTTAATAAGTTTTTCTCCGTGATTAGGTGCGTCATGGTCAAAAAGTATTGAACAGTTATTCTTTCTCATTAACTTTTGATAATCATTCTTAGGAGGTGTAAGATATTCTTTTGAACTCTCAGAATGTTTTATTAATGGCAAATCACTTAACGCTTCATTCATAGTAATATAAGGCGTTAAATTGCTGAAATTTTCTATTAAATCAAAGTTTATTTGTTTAGGATTATAATGTGATGGGGCTGGAAATGAAAAGTCATTATCAAAAATTGAGCCAATTATTATAACACGCTCTCTGATTTGTGGCACTCCATAATCAGCAGAATTCAAAATTTTATACTTTACGAAATATCCTAAAGATGAAAACAACTCAATTATATATGACAATGTTTTCCCTGAATTAATCGAAATTAAACCGGTAACATTTTCAAAAAGGAAAAAATCAGGTCTTAAATCTTTTAATAGTCTAAAATATTCTTGAAATAACTTTCCTCTTTTATCATTTAATAATCTTTTACCTAGTGTAGAAAAAGATTGACAAGGAGGTCCTCCGATAATAATATTTAATTTATCTTTGCAGTCCGTCAAGATTAAATTTTTATCTAGTTCGGCAATGTCGCAATGATATACTTTAACATTAGGATGATTTAGTTCGTATGCTTTCGCCATATCATTTAGTATGTCATTTGCACAAACAATATTAAACTGTTTATCATTATAAAAGCCATAAGAGAGTCCGCCAACTCCTGAAAAAATATCTATAATATTATATTTGATTATTGTACCTCCAATGTTATTGGAATAGATAATTAAGTTAAAGTGAAATTGTCAATATTTATTTCATGCTATCAATAAATAGTAATTATTTTTTATCACTAAATTATTTGAAATCATATATTTAACAACTTAAGTCATACAAATGAAAAACAAGGGACCTCCAAGATGGAAAAAGCATCTTGGAGGTCGGTTGAGTCTTACAGGTAGTTTGACATTGTAAAAGAATATTAAAGAGTATTGTTATGCGAGCATCCTTGCTTGCATTTTAAAGCCATAATTAAAAATATAAATCTGCTTTCCCGAACAAAAGAGACTTTTTTAATCAAAGGAAGTCCCTTTACTATTAAAAAATCAGATAAATCTGCGGAATCTGCGTTTTTATTCCCATCATCTAAGTCCGGTATTTTTTAATTCGAATTTATCGGATTACGCTGAATTTTTCTCTGTGGTTGAAAAAAATATTCTTGTTGTTCTTTGAGTATTTGGTTGCTAACATTATGGTTGTTGTTATTATATTGCTTAAAATTATTTAGTTTTTTTAGTGTCTTTAGTAATAAGCTGAATAGGCACTTATGAAATTATTCAAGATTTGAATATAAAAAGTATTAGCAAAAAAGGCTACTAACAATATCGTTGTAGCCTTATCCTGTTAATAAAAAGTTCAATTGATTATTTTATTGTAATTTTATGAACATGCCTGTTGTTAATCTTAATGAAATATAGACCTTTAGCATAACCTGACATCTGAAGTTCGTTTTGATTAGTTAAAATTATTCTTTGACCTCTGATATTAAAAACTTCAAGGGTTTTAATCAGTTCAGGTTTGTTAAATTTTATTACTGAATTTGCAGGATTAGGGTAAAGTACAAAATTCACTTCAGGTTCAATAACCGTATCATTAAAACTTGAATTTGTATCGTATTCTATAACAAAATACAAAGGAACTGTTCCAATAATATCATTCCATTCTCCTGCAATACCAAGATATGAAGCACCTTGTGGCCAACCGGTTAAGCCGATTGCAGCATAATGTTGACCGTTCCAATTGTCAGGCTCCATAGGTGTTCCCGTACTTGTGCCTCCCCAATTATAATAAGCACCATCTACAGCATAACCTGTATTTGCTCCATTTTGACCTTGTCCAACCCAAAAATTCACGCCTTGATTATCATTATTGCCATCCCATAGCCAAACACCTTCTTCATTTTGATCAGTTGCTCCTATCCATACATAAGCAATACCGCCTCCATTGGCTACATAAGTATAATACTCAGAAACTTCAGCTCCATTGATTATTGCATCAAAGATAGCATTTTGCTCTTCTTGGCTATTAATTTCAACTAAATATCCACCTCTTTCAACTGCAAAAGCTACCGCATTAGACCAAGTTTTTAATTGTTTAACGACTTCATAAGTCTTTCCGTTAAATGTAAAACTGTAAATGTCTGAATCAGTAAACATGGCAAATAAACCTGATGATGCAAAAGTCATCAGTATAACTAATAATAACATATTTCTCATAAAAACCCTCCTGTGATTTCTTAAGAGACTTAACTAATGTTTCATTAAAGATTTCTCAACTCTACTTATAATTTACAACTTCATCTAAGGATTTTCTTGGAGAAGCAGAAGTCTTTATTTCAGAATCAGTTTCGATATTACCTATTCTTAAGACAGAGATTGCCTTGTAATTTTCAGGAATTTCTAAATCTGTCTTTAAATTATCATTGATATTTTTGATAGGACTGCCATAAATCCTTGTTCCATATCCTAGAAATTGAGCAGTAATGTTCATGTTTTGAGTTGCTAATGCAGAATCAAAAACTACATTTACTCCCCGTTGCTCTACTTCAGAACCTGAAACAACTATCAAAACATTTCCTTCTATTGATGAGCGTAATACTTTTTTGATTAATTCTTTGTCTCTCACAACTGTGAAATGCCATAATTGACTGTTTCTTGCACTTGGTGCTTGTACTCCGGCTTGTAAAATTGTCTTAATGTCAGTATCAGATACAGGTTTACTTGAAAAGTTTCGTTCAGAATAACTAAGCAAAATTGTATTTAATAAGGAGTGATTTGTGGTTTCCAGACTGATTAAATATCCTATAATTAACAAAAACGAGATTAAAATTACTCTTTTATTCATATATCATCCTAACTCTTTTTTCTAAGTATAATATAAGAATATATCCTTGTCAAGTTTATTTTTTTTTAAAAGTCTTCACAATGAGTTAATTTCTTTAAATTTTCTCATATTTTTGTTAAAATAGCATTAATCAACCGTACACTTTAGTGTTATAGGCTCAACATTATCTTATTGATTTTAAATAGATTAAATAAATTTAATTTTTTTAAAAAATATATTGACAGTTTTGCTTGAATTGTATTTTTGGATTTCTACAGACTAATTTTTAAATAAATTATGTCAAAGTATTAAAGTCAAAAATGACTTTTAGATCTATGGAGGAAAAATGGCTAAAGAGAAATTTGTAAGAAACAAGCCTCATGTTAATGTTGGCACTATTGGTCATGTTGATCATGGTAAGACTACTTTAACAGCTGCTATTACAAGTTATTTGTCAAAGAAAGGCGGAGGCACTTTCCGTTCTTTCGATTCAATTGATAATGCCCCTG
>CAZJNG010000009.1:0-17050 GCA_964547265.1 uncultured Candidatus Cloacimonadota bacterium
CAAATGTGTGAACTTTTTATATAATTAATGCCTATTAAAACAGAGGAGAACATTCCATTTTCAGGGTTTTTATTTATCAGATATTCATTGTTTTTAGGAAAAGTCTTTTTAAAATCATCTTCAAATTCTTTTCTTATGATGATTAAAGGCTCTGCAAAAATTGAGTATATGGACTCAGTTATCATGTCCAGAAAGTATTTATCCTTAAAAGACATAAATATTTTAGGAATTTGCATTCTTGAACCTAATCCGGCAGCCAGAATAAGAGGTTTTATTAAAATATTATTTTGCAAGATCTATTTACATCCTAAATCAACTGTTTAAGTGTTTCTACAGGATTTTGCATTTTAGACATAAAGATCATCGCTGCAATGACAAAGGGTTTAAATCCTGCCTGATGATAGGTATGAAGTCTGTACTGTTCAAAAACCTCATTTGAGACTTCTCCATGTTGACAGCTAACATCGCTAATATCTGCAGGTAAACAGTGCATGTACAAGGCTTTTGAATCTTTGGTGAGTTTCATCATTTCAGTATTACACTCCCAGTCTTTGTATTGAGCATTTTGTGCAAGACAATGCTTTTCAAGTTCTTTTAACGAACCCTTATCTCCTTTTTGTAAAAAGGCTGTTCTTTGTTCCATAACTTTATATGGAGCCCAAGATTTTGGATAAACAATATCAGCATCTTGAAAAGCTTCTTGCATACTATTGACTTGTTTAAAACTACCACCTGATTTTTCAGCAAAGGTCTTAGCCTTATTTAGTGTTTCCGGTATTAAGTCATAGCCTTCAGGATGTGCCAGTACAACGCTCATTCCAAACCTGCTCATCAGGCTAATTATCCCTTGAGGTACAGAAAGAGGTTTACCGTAACTTGGAGAATATGCCCAGCTCATGGCAATTTTTTTACCTTTTAGTGCGTCAAAAGAACCAAAATAGTCTTTTAATTTAAGTAGGTCAGACATGGCTTGTGTGGGATGGTCTTGGTCGCATTGCAGGTTTATGATTGTAGGTCTTTGATGTAAAGTATAGGCTTGTCGGTAGTTGTTAATGTCTGAGATAGATTGTTGTGTTGCTTCGTCCAGGGCATTTGCAGTGTTTAGCATATATTTATGACCTTCACCTAAAAAGATATCGTCACGGATTCCAATCACTTCTGTCAGAAATGACATCATTATAGAAGTTTCCCTTTCTGTTTCACCATGTGAAATCTGAGACTTTTGTTCATCTAAATCCATGATACTTAAGCCTAATGCGTTACAGGCAGAAGCAAAACTATAACGAGTTCTGGTTGAATTATCTCTAAAAACAGAAAGAGCTATCCCGGTGTCAAATAGCTTAAAACTTTTTTTATGCTTATGCATTTGATATAATATTTCGGCACATAGTGCTAAAGCTTTGATATCTTCATCTTTTTTATCCCATGTTAATAAAAAATCTTTTGCAAATAAATTTTGATTATAAGTCTCTAAATCATTGATAAGTTTTATGATGTTATCCATTTTTACTCCTTATGACAAATATGTTATTTTGTTAATATAATCATCTTCTATTAGCTTGTCAATTATTTTATTCAATAAATCAAAAAATTTCTTCATATTTTGTAAAAACATTAGATTGTCAGTGTTATGCATTGTATATTGAAATGGGACTGCTCATTTACACAGTCTCTTTTAACACAATCAGAAAAATCTTTATTCTATGATTTATAACTAGTCAAAATGCTATAATGTTATTTTTTAATGATATGATAGAACTAGCCATTCGGTTTCCGGATTGAAGATATTTCTGATTTGTTTAGACACACTCAATACTTATTAATTATTTTAACTTTTTACCTGCAATGAATAAATTAAATATAATAATAGCAATACTTTATAGAGCTTGAATATACAATGCAAGATTAACAGACCTCCAAGAGGCTTTTTCCCTCTTGGAGGTCTGTAGTAGGTAAGAGGTATCAACCTGATGAATAAGGTGATTTTTTTATTGACTATTTTTCATTGTTGATAAATATTACAGTAACTTGTAAAAAAGACAATATGGAGTTGATATGAAAATAGCGTTAATTGGATTTGGTGCATCAGGCATCGGATTTTTATTAAGAATGAAAAATTCTGATCATGAAATACATATCTTTGAAAAGGCTAAAGATATTTTTTCAACATCTGTTTCCGGAATCCGAGCTGATGGTAAAATATTTGTTTCCAAAGAAATGGGTGGAGATTTGGACATTGATTTAGAAATTCAGGAAAAAGTTGTTCAATATTATTTAAATAAAACAAGTTGTCCTGATGAAGAGATTGAGAAAGGAGATTCATTTGCAAATAAAATATTGTTCAATGACTTTTATAAACATGGATTTCAACCTGTATCATCAAAATTTTGGCATATTGGCACTGATGAACTTAAAACAGTCTTAAAAAACATATTTGATGAATTCTCAGCAGTACCAAACTTTCATTTTCATTTTAATTCTGAAATAACAGATATAGAGATCAACGATAATTTTATTATAAATGCAAATAATCAATCACATTCTTTTGATAAGGTAGTAATTGGCGTTGGCAGAAGCGGTCATAAACTGATTCAGACAATTATCAAAAAAAATCCCGAAATAATCATGGATAATATGCAAGTTGATTTAGGAATTAGATACGAGTTACCAAATCATATAGTTGAAACTTTAAATGCTGAAATGTATGAATTCAAGTTAAAGCTAAAAACAAGAACCGGGTATATGGCTAGAACCTTTTGTAATAATCCATCAGGATTTGTGGTCACTGAGCAATATGAAGACTTTAAAACAGTCAATGGACATGCCAAACGCTTTGAAAAATCTAATAATACAAATTTTGCAATACTTGTGACTCACCAATTTACAGAACCTTTTAATGATCCTGTTTCTTATGGCTCTTATATTGCAAAACTTACCAATATCCTTGCCGGTAAAGACAGAGTTATCTTGCAAACATTTGGTAATTTTAAAGAATCAAAACGCACTAAAAAACTTTACAGAGTCAATCCAACTTTAAAAAATGATGATTACATACTTGGTGATTTAAATCTGGCTTTTCCTAGAAAAACAACAGAATCTATTCTTGATTTTATTGAAACTCTAGATAAAATAGTACCAGGCGTTGCAAATCCTGATAATCTTATGTATGGGACAGAAGTTAAGTTTTATAGTAATAAACTAAATAACAGTATCATTCCCGGTTTATCAGTAATTGGAGATTGTTCAGGTTGGACCAGGTCGATTACTTATGCTACAGCTCATGGTATTATGCTTGCAGAGGAATTCTTTAAGTAACAATAATAAGCCCGGTCTAAAAAACCGGGCTTAAATAGTTTAAAAATTCTATTGTTAGAGATTAGTCTCCAAGATTAATATTCATCCCGCGAGCTGTATGAATGATTTCAGAATCAAGCTCAATAAAATTGTATTTTTCAATAGCATCCTTGATAGGGACAGCAACAACTTTAGGATGATTATAAGCGACCATTAGTCCGAATTTCTTTTGCAAAACAAGTTCAAATGCTTTAACTCCAAACTGAGTAGCTAAAATCCGATCAAAAGCACAAGGACTGCCACCTCTTTGTAAATGACCTAAGATAGTTTCACGGATATCAACACCTAAATCCAATGTTTTAAGTTCTTTCATTAATTTATATCCTGCTCCGCCAAGACGAATATTTTCATATCCAATCTCATCTGATTTCTCAAAAGTCAAAGTTCCTTCGATTGGTTTTGCTCCTTCAGCCACAACAATAATTGCAAAACCTCTACCTTTGTCAATCCGTTCATAAAGCCTTTTTTTAATCTTTTCCAGATTATAAGGTATTTCCGGGATTAAACAAACTTCCGCTCCACCGGCAATGGCTGCATGCAAAGCTATCCAACCTGCATACCTGCCCATAACTTCAACAATCAAAATTCTATTATGGCTGGCAGCAGTAGTAACAAGTTTATCGACTGCATCAGTAGCGACATCAACAGCAGTCTGAAAGCCAAAGGTAAAGTCTGTGGCACTTAAGTCGTTATCAATAGTTTTTGGTACACCGATAATATTCAAACCTTTTTCAAATAACTGCTGAGATATTCTTTGAGAACCATCTCCGCCGATATTTATAACTGCATCTACACCTAAATACTGTAATTTTCTAAGCATTTCATCAGATCTGTCAACTGTTGACCAAACCCCATTTGAATCCTTAATAGGCCATGCAAAAGGACCACCCTTGTTAGTTGTCCCTACAATTGTACCACCTTGAACATGGATGCCTGCAACTTTTTTTTCATCTAATACGACTATCTCTGTAGGCTCATTTAATACACCGTCAAAGGCATTGATACTGCCAATTACTTCCCAATCCTTTTCTTGGCCGGCTCTTTTTACTATTGCTCTGATTACGGCATTTAGGCCGGGACAATCACCACCACCCGTTAAAACAAGAACTCTTTTTTTCATAATCACTCCTAATGCTAGAATAATAAATATAATTTAACATGAAAAAAGAAAATACCAAATTATCATCTCCAATTTTTTGTTAAAGTTCCTTTTTTAGGGCATACTTCCTGACAACGATTACACTGTAAACACTCTGCATCGTTCACAAATTCTTCATTTAATAAATTTATCTGCATAGGACAATTGTAATTACATTTATAGCAGTCAATACAAGTCTCAAGGTTTCTGTAGAGTTTTGATCTCTTAATTTTTAACTTATCGCTGATTTTGATTAAAATCACCATTAATGCACCGTAAGGACATAAATACCTGCACCAAAATCTTTCAATTAAGATACTTAAAACAATAATCAAAAAAAGAAAGATAAAACTTATAATCCCTATATCACCAATCTGTTCAAAAAAATTGTTAAAAGAGGCAATAATGTTGTTAGGACAATATTTCATGTAATTGTAAATCCCAAAGATTGCCATGACTGCTGTCATGAACAGAACTAAAAATTTTAGTTGTTTAAGCCAATTATCAATTTTATTGGTAAAATTAAAATGTTTTTTGCTTTTTATATGGAACAAGCCATAAAGCCATTCCTGCAAAATGCCAAAATAGCAAACGAAACTACAAAACCAACGACCTAGAAATACTGATGATATTAAAATGCCAATACCTGAAATCATCACCACCGGATATATATACCAGCTAAAACTTTTAAATCCAAAACAAATTATACTGTAAGGGCAGTATGCATGTACATCAGCTAAAATTCGTTTGACAATTCCGTAAAATAGCACAACACTTAAAGTAAAGAAAAATATTTGTAAAACTGTTCTTCTTTTGATCATTCTGACCTCTTTATAACTCTTTTAATTTTCTCCTAATGGTGTTTCTTGATACATTTAAATATGTTGCAACTTTTGATTTATTGCCTTCAAACCTTTCAACCAAAAAATTTACAATCATTTCTTCAATATCGTCAAGACTTATGCCATTTTCAGGAAATTTAATTATTAACTCATCATCGGAAATATTTTTTATTAAAGTTTCTGCTGATTCATTATTGCTGTTTAAACATATATGATGAATTTTTAATTCTGTATCATCATATAGGACTGTTGACCTTTCTATAACATTTTGAAGTTCTCTGATATTTCCCGGCCAGCTGTAATTTTCTAATTCAGCTAAAGCTGATTTATTGATAAATTTAAACTTTCTTTTTCTTATTTCGGAAAATTTTGTTAAAAACATTTGAGCCAGAGGCATAATGTCTTCTTTTCTTTCTCGTAAAGCAGGAATATGGATACTGCCGGTGTTTAGTCGATAGAATAAGTCTTTTCTAAATAAGCCGTCACTAATCATTTGAGGTATGTCTCGATTAGTTGCACAAATAAATCTAACATTCAGGTCAATTTTTTTTATTCCTCCGACTCGATACATTTCTTTTTGTTGAATTACTCTTAATAATTTAGGTTGTAAATCTAAAGGCATATCACCAATCTCATCAAGAAATATTGTTCCTCCCTGAGCCATTTCCAATTTGCCTATAAGTCCGGTTTTTTTTGAACCTGTAAACGATCCTCCTTCATAACCAAAAAGCTCGCTTTCAAACAAGGAGGGACTAATAGAACTGCAATTTATGGTGATAAAGGGAGTGGTTGTCTGACCATCTCCAAAATGAATCATTCTGGCAACGATTTCTTTGCCTGTGCCTGTTTCCCCTGTTATTAGCACAGGTACAGTCCTGTCTTGATGAAAACTGAAGGCAAGTTCCTGGATTGCTATCATTTTGTTTGAAAATACTCCTACTTGCCCAATGCCTGCTACATCTAAATACGCATCTTTTATTTTGTCAAATTTAATTTGTAAGTCTAAAGTGCTCTCGTAAAGCTTTTCTTCAAACTGTGTTTTTAACTGTACATTTTCTTTTAATAAGCTTAGATGTTCTTGTGATTTTTCAATTACTGCAGCTAATTCTTCTACATCAATCGGTTTCTTCAGATAATCCCAAGCTCCTGCTCTTAGAGCTTGTAAAGCTGTATCAAAATCTGCATGTCCGGTAATCATGATTATATCTGTAAACTTGCCTTCAGGAATATTTTTAATTTCGCTGAGTAATTCTAATCCTGACATATTTGGCATTTTTATATCTGAAATTATTAACGGGTGTTTGTTTTCCTTCCATAAAGATAAAGCATATTCAGCATTATCACATTCATCTACATCCAATCCTAAAAAATGTTGTAAAAAATTAGCTATTGATTTCCTGCTAAGCTTTTCATCATCGACTAATAAAACCCTCATAAATACTCTCTTTCTATAATTATACACACTTTTTTTAAATCATTTATTCCCTGTGAGCATAAGGAAAACTTAGCTCAAAGGTTGCACCGCCTATATCGTTATTGTAAGCTTTAATAAAACCCGAAAATCGGTCAAGGAAATTTTTTACTAAAGCCAAACCTAAGCCCATTCCTTGACTATTGCTTGTCTTAGTGATAAATGGGTCAAACAAAGCCTGATAACTCATTTCGGGTAAACCTGTGGCGTTGTCAATAAAACTTAGATATATTTTCTGTTTTTCTATTCTTGTTATAATTATAATATTTTTTGTTTGACTAGTTGATTTTTCAAAAGCCTTTATTGAGTTATTAAATAGATTAATAAATATTTGTTCAATAAATAAGCGGTTTGCTTTTATTGTGAGTTCAATTTCAGGTAAATCAAGATTAAGCTTAATGTTATTCGTCTTAAATTTTGTTTCAAGCAGTTTGCTTACGCTCTTTACAATATCATTTATGCAAATGATGTCATTATCTTCAAGATTATCATACTCCCAGTATGTCTTCATTTGGTTAATAATTTGGTAAGTCCTGTCGACAGCTTCAATAATCATCTTGATTTCTTCAACAAAGATTGAAGGTAGATAATCTTTATTTTTTTTATGCCAGTAAATTATACTTTCAGCATCAATTTTAATATTACTTAGATAAGCATCAATCTCATAGGTTAGGGCTGAGTTCATAAGAGAAATTGATTTTAATCTTGTTGTTTTATTAAGAATTTCTTGATTTCTTAACTTATTTTGTTTTTTATCGAAGATGTGTTTTAATACAATAAACCTGTTTTCTGTTATTAGGTTGTCATATTCAGTTCTTAAACATGATAATTTAATATGATATCCATAGGCTTCTTTATAATCTTTAAGGTTTTCATAAATATTAACTGATAATTCTGCACAGGTTTTTTTTAATATTACAGAATTAGTTTGATTAGCCTCTTGAACAGCTGACTGAATACTAGAAATAGATTCTTCATATAGTTTTTTGTAAAACAGATCAAGAGATTTATAATAAAAAAACAAGCATTTCCAGTAAGGATTTTTTTGATATACTAACAAAGGTTCAAGATCATTTAGTATTTCACTAAGTTTATGATATTCAGCGAGTGCATTATGGCAAGCAAGTAAACATATTTTTAAACTAAGAAGTTGACCGGTAAATTTTATGTCATTTTGTAAGATCTCAAGCTTTTTCAAATTGATTTTTAAACTTTGCATGTCGAATTTTATTGCATCAAGTAAACATCGTTCAATTAAGTATGATTGATAAAGGTGGAATTCAATGTCAATTTTTGACAAAAAGTGTTCTGCTTGTTCATAATCCTTTAATAATCTGAAGTTTCTAGTCAATAATATTCTTATATAATATTTTAAAATCTTATTGTCAAGAAGTTGTTCTATCTCTATAGCTTTTTCAACATAAACTAAAGAACGAGCAAAATTATGTAGATAAATCTCACAATTAGCAGCAATTAAATATAAACAAGCATGTTCAAAATCATTATTTATGATATTCGTCTCGTTAATGATTTTTAAACATTTTTCCCATTCAAGCATAAAAAAAGTTTCCATAATTTCTAGGTTATCAGGTATATGTCTAAAAATCCCTTGATCGTTAAAAAAGTATAAGTCTTTATGCATTTAATTACTCAAATTCTTTGGTAATGAAAGTCTAAGTGCTGACTGTTTAGATTGATAGTCACTTTTTATGGTTAAAAGACCTTTGTATTGTTCAAGATAGTATTTAGCGATTCTGTAATTCATGGCAATTGATAACTTATTTTTGTCTGTTGTTTTGTCATCGCAAATCAAAATGTCTTCAAGGATGAAATTGAATTTAAAATACAGATTAATGTTTTCTATGGCTTGTTCAAAGTTTATATAAAATTGTTTATCTGCGTTATTTAGATATACATATATATCAGAAATCATATTTAGGATGTATAAGAAGATTTGTTCTAGTAATACCACATCAAAATTTATTAGATATTTCTCTTCGTAATCGCTGATAAAGTCAAAGACAATATTTTGCTGATTAAACTTTTTTCTGTATAATTTGAGAATATTTTCAAATACATTCTTTATATCTAAAGTCACAAAATTATCTTTATGAACTGATTCTTTCCAAAACTTTTTAATTTGAGAAATGAGGTTATTTATTTCAATTACTGATTCAGAAATATGAGAAAGTTGATTTAAAATGAAGTCAGGTATCTGTCCTGGATTTCTTTTTGACCAATAAATCATACTATCGTTATTGATTTTTATGGCTGAAAGAGGTTGATTGATTTCATGCACAATCCCTGCCGAGACTATTCCAAGAGAGGTAGTTTGGGCGGAATGAGATATAATTTCTAACATTTTTAACTGTTCAATTTCTGCATCATAACTTGCTCTTAAATGAGTATATTTTTCAGAAATTTGACGGTTGAATATTTTAGCTTTTAGTTCACTGCTTAGCCTGTGATAATAACAAGCTTTTGCATATTCTTCTTTAGTATAATAGACTTCAGAAAATACTTGCCAGGTTTTTTGCAATTGAGCGTTGCGGTTGGTTTTAGTTGCTAATTGTTCTGCTGTTTCGAGAATAATGAGTGCTTTAGTAAGTTGCAAAGTTTTTAAGTAAATGATTGCTTGTTCGTTGCAGATATTCAGATATTGATAACTGTCATATTCGTTATTGATGATTTGATTGCAGAGATCTAGACTTTTTTGAGCTTCATCAAAGAATCCTTGTTTTTCTTCAACAATAGCTTTATTATAATATGTAAAGCAGAGTAAATCATTTTTTTTAACATTATTTGCCAGTATTAAAGCTCTTGAAATATAAATTTCTGCTTTTTTAAAGTCTTTTTTATCACTATATAGTCTGGCAATATTGCAATGGACATTCAAAAAGTCCGGATTATGTTTTAGTGATTTTAAAAAATAAGCTTCTGCATTTTGATAATCATCAAGCAAATAATAGATTAGTCCAATTAAATGACAATTAACAGCTATTTGTTCGTTAAACATTCTTCTTTCGTTTAGTTCAAGAGCTAAAAAGGTGTAATCTAAGGCACGGTCATAACTTTCTATATAAAAATGCATTGATGCTAAAGCATCATAAGCTCTTGAAAACAAGTAATCAGAATGAAGTTTTTCGACAATCTTTAATAGTTCTTCACAATACTTCTTTGTTAGTGTTGCTTCGTTTCTATATCTTAAAAAACTAATTATTTCAAGCAATTTTTCACCTTTATTATTCAAGGTGTCTGCCTGTAAATATTCTTTTAATAATTTATTGAAAACATCATTCATATGTCCAATTTGTTATAAATATGATAAATTGTCAACAAACATTTATAAGTATTTAAAAAAAAATGATTGACATCTTATAATCTGTAGGAATAATTAGTAAAATTATTACTGAGGAGAGAATATGTGTTATGATAAAAAAGCTCTTTTATCTCATAAAGCTGTCGTAGTAGAGGCTTCAAGATGTTTGCTTTGCTATGATGCTCCTTGTTCAAAAGCCTGCCCGGCCGGGACAAATCCTGAAAAATTTATCAGGTCATTAAGATTAAAGAATATAAGAGGTGCTGCTGAAACAATCAGACAAGCAAATATATTAGGTGGAGTATGTGCTTTAGTATGTGAATATGACAAACTTTGTGAAGAAGCCTGTAGCAATACTGCAATAGACAAAGCAATCAATATAGGAGGAATACAAGCCTATATCATTGAACAAGAAAGAATAATGAATCAAGTAAGTTTAAAAAAAGAAGTAAGTACAGATTTAAAAGTTGCTTGTATTGGAGCAGGACCTGCTTCTATTGCCTGTGCAGCATATCTTGTAGTAAAAGGTGTGCAAGTCACGATATTTGATAAAAATGAAAAGCCGGGAGGGGTTTTAACTTATGGGATATGCCCGTCAAGACTTTCTCAGGATGTGATTGATTATGACATAGGGCATTTAAAGCAACTTGGCGTAAAATTTGAGCAGAATATTTGTTTTGGTAAAGACTTTAGTATTTCTGAGTTGAAACAAGCTGGGTTTATGGCAATCTTTTTCGGACTTGGTTTATGGCAATCTAAGAAAATTGAGATTCCGGGGATAACTGCTGAAAATGTATATGATGCCTTAAATTTCTTATACCTGATTAATACAAATCTGATGTGTAGCATTGCCGGTTTAAATGTTATTGTGATTGGCGGCGGTGATGTGGCAATGGATTGTGCCCTTGCAGCAAAAAACAACGGTGCTGAAAATGTAACAATTTTATATCGCAGGTCCTTGCCTGAGTCTCCTGCTTGTAGTGAGCAAAAAAAGAGCATTCAGTTATGCGGTATCAATTTCATCAGCAACTTCATACCTAAGGAAATTCATCAAAAAGACAATAAGGTTGTTTCTTTATCTGCAACAGGCAGAGACAATTATTCTACTTTAAACATCAAAGCAGATATAGTTGTTTATGCAATAGGTCAAACAAATGAAACAGATTTTGGAAAAGATAATGACCGGGTTAAACTTTTGATAAACAAGCATGACTTGAGTAAAGAGGGTCTTTTTGCCGGAGGAGATATGCTTAATGGCGGAAAGTCTGTTGTTCAGGCTGTTGCAGACGGTAAAGAAAAGGCTAAAGAAATTTATGCTTATTTACTTGAAAAGGAGAAAAAAGATGTTATTTAAAAAAGATTTATCAATAAAATTTTTAGGTGTAGAGTGTGAAAATCCCTTTTTCTTGTCATCTTCACCTGTAGGCAGTAATTACGATATGTGTGCAAAGGCTTTGGAATCAGGTTGGGGTGGTATAGTTTATAAAACTATCGGAACCTTTATCCCCAAAGAATGTTCTCCCAGATTTGATGCTATAGCCAAAGAATGTACTCCTTGGATAGGCTTTAAAAACATGGAAATGATATCAGACAAAGCTCCTGAAAAAAACTTTGAGTATATCAGTAGATTAAAACAAACATTTCCAAACAAGGTCATTGTCGCTTCCATTATGGGCGAAAATGACGAAGACTGGAAGAAATTAGCTGTAATGGCAGAACAAGCAGGTGCTGATTTAATAGAATGTAATTTTTCTTGTCCTCAAATGACCAGTAAGGCTATGGGTTCAGATGTCGGACAGTCTCCTGATTTAGTAAGGCGTTATTCTGCTATCACTTCAGGGTCAACAAAGCTTCCGGTGATTGCCAAAATGACACCGAATACCGGTCATATGGAAATAGCAGCTGAGGCGGCAATAAAAGGCGGAGCAAAAGGTATATCAGCAATCAATACTATTAAGTCAATAACAGGAATAGATTTAAATACTTTATCGGGGATGCCGGTCATTGCAGGAAAATCTTCAATATCAGGATATTCAGGGGCAGCAGTTAAACCTATAGCCTTGAGGTTTATTACTCAAATGAAACAATATCCTCCTTTAAGACACATCGAGATTAGCGGTATGGGTGGCATTGAAACATGGATAGACGCTCTTGAGTTTTTATTGCTTGGTTGCACTAACTTACAGGTAACTACTGCTGTAATGCAGTATGGTTATAGAATCGTAGAAGATTTAATCAGTGGTTTATCTTTTTATATGGAAGAAAAGGGTATCAATAAACTTGATGAAATAATCGGGAAAGCTTTACCAAACATCATACCCGCAGAACAGATTGACAGATCGTTTAAAACTATTCCCAAAGTTAATACTGATATCTGTATAGGATGTGGCAGATGTTATATTTCATGCTATGATGGTGCTCATCAGGCAATAGATTGGGATGAGGAAACAAGAAGACCTCAAATTAATGACGATTGTGTGGGTTGTCATTTGTGTGTAAATATCTGTCCTGTAGAAAACTGTATATTACCTGATAAGAGAGTCTTGTTTGATACTTAGGCTTTGTAATTAAAATAAAGTTTACAGATATATCAGATTGAATTTGTCTTTAAAAATATTATCAGACAAGTGTCGGAGGTACGAAACATTCTTTGTATTCTTAGTGTCCTTTGTGGTAAAAAAATCCATGTTTCAACTCTTGATTGGCGAGATTATGAACATAAAGACAATAAAGAGATCAAAGCTATTCATTCATCTCTACTATATATAGCAGGACATAATGGATTTAAAATAGACATGGGATAAAATTATCTTATTTTTTTGACATAAAAACTTTGCATGCAAGGTATCTACATTCGCTAAATACATATAAACTTATTTTTAGTTTCTTCCGGATATTTTAGTTTGATTTTTTTTGTTTTAATCACTTCATAAACCTTTTTATTGCTGACTCGTTTTTGCACCCGGCAATAAAAAGCAGATTAAACAAGATATACTTTGTTTTTTAAGTTTGCAAAAGATATTACCAATGTTATATTATAATTAGAAGTGGAGAGAGAGCTTAATCCTCGTTTGATCAAAGCGGAAACTGAGGTATGATTAAGGTATCTGCCAGATCACAAAAGGGAGAATTTACATTCTCCCTTTGCTTATTAACTTCTTTAAAATGAAAATATTTAAAAATATCATGTAAATGTTAAAGAGTATTTTATATATTAATCAGGAGATGTTATGAAAATCAAAGATTTCAAAAGCTTAATGGAGATTTTGGAGTTTGCCGATATTGCTGAATACTATCCACTAAGACTTGTAGCAGAACTTGAAATGCTTGACGATGAAGCTAAAGATATGACAGAAGAACAAACAGAAATATTAAAAGAAAGAATTATTCAATGCAGAACCAATATGTTACATTCTGATTTGAGCTACATAAAAAATCTTAGAAAAGATGAAAATATCCCAAAATCAAGATTTTGGTGGTATTTAGACGAGCTGTAAAAAAAAATATTATTTCTTAGAAATCAGCTCTCACATCTGCTAAATTAAATCATTTTTAAGTTTTGCATTTATTGCCTTTATAGTTATTTTGTTAATAAAGGAGTTTGTATGGTATTTGTGTGGTTATTTGCTTTTGTTTGGTACGGAATACCTTTCTTGTTATTACTCTGGCTATTCATAAGCATCTGCAAATCCGGCAAGAAAACAACATCAATGGATGACCTTTTCAAACGATAAATATTCATTTTCTGTTATTGGGACATTACAGAACTTTCATGCCATGTCTTTACAATAATCCCTAAACAGGGTCTAAGCAACACAAGCATACTCATCAATACTATTTGAAATTGAATCAAATATTAATGTTTTAAAAATCTGTTTTTATCTGTGTTTATCTGATGCTTATTAAAAAGTTGACTGACATTGAGGATGATAAAATAATAGGGGGAACAAAATTTGTCCCCCTTTTTTTGTGGGCTGGCAGATACCTTAATCATATCCCAGTTTCCGCTTTGATCAAACGAGGATTAAGCTCTCTCTCCACTTCTAAAGAAAATATAACACATAACAAGCCCTTTGGCAAATAAATTGTTAAAATATGAAACATTCTTAGTGTTCTTAGTGTCCTTTGCGGTTAAAAAACCTCGTGTCTGCGTGTGAAAAAATCCGTGAAATCTGATAAGTTAACACATTAGAGACTGTGAAAAAAAAGTCAAATGTACCAGTTATATTGGAACCGAGACGGCTCGTCTCGGAAGTCATTTTGAACACAAATTAGTAATCTTAACTCCATGCTTTTATAACAACTTTAAAGATTACAAAGTTCTGAAGTAATAGCATGCCCTTACGAGCCGTCAGGGTTCCGGTTTTTAAAGTTTCTGCATTTTGAGACAGCTTCTCTAACAATTGAACTGATTTTCCACAGCTATATTTAAGTATCTTCTATTTCAACCATTTTTGTTTTATTCTGCTGATGCTTATAAAGAAAAGTGAAAAGCAAAACAAGAGTATTATGAAAATGCTTAAAATCACTGAGATTACATTACTGCCATCTATTGAATATCTGATAAAGTCCACTGCATAAGTCACAGGCAATAAGTACGATATAACTCTTAGATATATAGGCAAGGCGGTGATTGGCATAAATAAGCCACACAAAAATATCATCGGGAATCTAAAGAAGTTAGAATATGTTTGAGCTTCAAAAACTTCTTTAGCTGAGACTGAGATAAACAAACCAAACAATGTTGAGATTACTGATAACAATAAAATACCCGCAAACAAAGAAAAAGGATTATAAATGCTTGCTTTAAAATACAATACTGAGATTAAAACCGGCAAGATACTGTTAAACAGACCAAACAACACAGCACCTGTAAGTTTTGATATGATTAATAGTTCTAATGATATTGGTGCAAGCAGGAGTCTTTCAAAAGAACGAGATTTCTTCTCAAATGTTATGGTGACAGCGAGCATTGAGGTTGTTCCAAAAAGAACTGACATCCCGATAATACCGGGAAAGATTTCGCTTATTTCAAAGGACTTAGTTCTTAAAAACATCATCAAAATCCAGGCAAAAGGAAAGATGATTCCCCAACTGATGTTGGGTGGTTTAAGATAATAATTTTTCATATCTTTAGATAATATATTCCAAAAGGCTATCATTGAACTCATTTCTTTTCCTTTTCTTTTTTCATTTGATTTATGTCTATACCGGTAAATTTCACAAAGGCATCTTCAAGGCTTGGCTTAATTAGTTTTGCTTCCAGAATATAAAATCCTTCTTGTGAAAAGGTACTGACAACAGGACTGATATCCAGTTTTTTATTGCTTACTATTTTGATACAAGTTTCATCTTTTAGAGAACATTCGATATCTTCAAAATTCTTTTTCAGTTTCTCGATAAATGATTTTATGTTTAACTGCACAGGCTCAAAGACTATTTCAAGCACATGAGAGTCTTGAGTATTATGTATCAGGTTTGCGACCGAATCTAATTTTACAATCTTTCCTTTATTAATAAAAGCTACTCTGTTACAAAGTCTTTCAGCTTCTTCGATATAATGGGTAGTCATAAAGACGGTTGTTCCGCTTTTATTGAGTTCTTTTATCATATTTCGTATTTGTCTGACACTGACTACATCAATGCCTGTGGTTGGTTCGTCCAGAAATAGTATTTCAGGTTTATGCATTAAGGCGGAAGCTATGGTTAGTTTTCTTTTCATGCCTTTTGAGTAGGCTTTAAATCTTTTGTTGGCAGCGTCTTTTAGTTGAAAATCTTCAAGCAGTTCTAAAGCTCTTGCTTCTCGTTCTTTCTTTTTCATCCCATAAATTGAACCGCAAAAACACAAGTTTTCATATCCTGACATTTCATCATAAAGATTACTTTCATCAGGAACTATTCCGATTAATTTTTGAGCCTTTTTTATTTTCTTAGTTAAGTCTTCACCTTTATAGATTACATTTCCTGAACTTATTTTTGCCATGCCGATCAGCATATTGATGGTTGATGTCTTTCCTGCTCCGTTTGGTCCTAAAAAACCAAATATCTCAGCTTGCTTGACATCAAAATTGACTTTATCTACAGCCAAAAAATCATCATAATACTTTGTTAAATTTATTACCTTTAATATTTCATTCAAGAGATACTCCTTATTCTTGTAATTATTCATCCTCACATTGTGTGGTTTCTTCATCTTCATTTAGTTCGGGTAAAATATTTTGCTCCAATAACAATGTATTGTCATTAAGAGCATTAGATAAATCATCAAGACTCCAATTGCCTTCGTGCCTGCCAATACCTTTCATAAATAAAGGAAAATGAACAAATGATATAAGCTCTTTATCTTTATTTATTGCAGTATATTTGCCGTCAATTACTACAGCAAAAGGCAAATGTGTTTCAGGTAAATTAAATTTACTAATCAAGTCAAAATTTAACTCATCCTCAATATCTAAAAAAATAATTTCATAATTATCATTGTACCCATCAAGAAGTTCTTTAACTGCATCAAGCACTTTTAAAGAAGGAGTTCTGTTTTTATAAAAGACATGAATCCTTATATTCTTTTTATTCTGAGAACAAGATAGTAAACTCACAATAAAAATAATAAAAATTGCATAAATAATACTTTTCATAATGCCTCACTTTCATCTCCAATTTGAAAAAAGTCTCTTGTAAGTCAAGAATTTTTTTCTGATTTTGTTTGCCAAACATTGAAAAAAGCAATTTTAAGGGATGAAATGTAGAATTGTTCAACAAGCATCCTTGCTTGTTGCTTTATAACTCCTTGAATGTAAGCATATTAGGCTGTTAAGTACAAACAAGGGTGTTTGCACAACAGTAATTATTAGAAAGCCTCTTCAGAGCTTGCGAAGAATCTCATCTTATTGATTTGTTATATGTTAAGAAAATCAAGGAGATCCTTC
>CAZJNG010000010.1:0-16048 GCA_964547265.1 uncultured Candidatus Cloacimonadota bacterium
GTGTCAGAATCCATCCTGAGTATTCTCGCAGACGGGAATAATATCCTTAGTTGTGAGTCAATTTGTTCTGTGCCGGGTGCTCCATAATTAAAATGATAACTGCTGCATTCAGGGCATTTACGAGGTACAGACTCGTTAAACCCGCAATAATGGCAAATCAGCTTATGGTCAGATTTGTGTAACTTTAAACTAATATCACAGTCAGGACAACGAAATACATTACCACAACTTGTGCATTGTAAGAAATTTGAGTAACCCCGCCTGTTGTGAAAGAGGATAACTTGTTCATTTCTTTCTAATCTATTATTAATTTGTGTTTTAAGTTCTTTAGAAAATAAGGATTGTTTGTCATCTTCTTCTTTTAAGTCAATAATCTTAACATCAGGCAGGATGGCATTGCCTGGTCTTATGGTAAGTTTGAGCAGTTCATATTTGTTGAGAATAGAGTTATTCCAGCTTTCGAGCGATGGAGTAGCACTTCCTAAAATAACGATGGCTTTTTCGATTTCTCCTCTTTTGACCGCCAAATCTCTACCGTTATAGCAGGGTTGTCTTTCTTGTTTGTAGGATGATTCATGCTCTTCGTCAACGATTATTAAACCTGTGTTTTGTAAGGGTGCAAAGATTGCACTTCTGGCACCTATGACTATTTTTATCTTACCTTGAGCGATTAATTTCCACTGCATGTATCTTTCTCTGTCCGAAAGATTGCTATGCAATACAGCAATATCTTTACCAAAGACATGAAAAAACCTGTGTACAGTTTGAGGTGTAAGCGAGATTTCAGGCACAAGCATTAAGGCTGATTTTCCAATACTTTGGCAATGTTTAATAGCTTCAATATAGACCTCTGTTTTACCACTTCCGGTGATACCAAAGAGTAGAAATGTTTTAAAAAGCTGTTGATTAATAGCTGAATTTATTTTATCTATGGCACTGACTTGTTCTTCGTTTAGTACCACCTGCTTAGCTGCCTGCTTTTCGGGAAACTTAAATAAATCAAGATCAACCTTTCGAGGAAAGACTTCAATTAATTTTTTAGCCTTTAAAGCCTTAATAATTGAGTAAGTAATATCCTCCGAAACCTCAGATAATGGGAAAATATCAGGTTTTTCGCAAATCAAATACCAGGCTTCTGCTTGCTTTTCCGTTAGCTTGCACTTGGCAGAAACAAAAGACTCAAGTTTACGGATAAAGTTTGCATATTTAGGCTTAACCTTTTCATCAAAGGTTCTGAAGATTTCAATAATATTTTCTCTTTCAAGATTTTCTAGAGTATAATAAAAATTGATGGACGAAACCATTTCCCTCAAACTCTGCACATTTACCCACTCATCAGGCTTACTTTTTAGGATATTTATAATATCATTAGCAATATCATCAAAATCGTCTTTAGTAAAATTATCTCTTAATTTTACTTTCTGAGTAATATGATGTTTTAAGGCTAGAGGAAGTGTCGTGTCTATTACGATACCTATAGTTGTCTTGTAATAGTCTGACATCCAAGAAGATAACTTTAGCATTTCAACTGAAATAACAGGTTCAATATCTATTATCTCAATGATTTTCTTATATCTGATACTATCTTTAAGTTCATGTTTATCAACCTTTTTTAGTACAATAGCTGTGTAAAGGTTTCTCCCAACAGAGACAATAACCCTGATACCTGACTGAAGTTCCTGACTCCATGAGTAAACTAAAGCTTGCTTAACCTTTAACGGCACTGCTACTTGATAATAAAACATTGACTAATCCTTATAAAAATATTAGATTTAGGATTGTTTAAAAGAGATATTTGTCAAGAGTAAATTTTGCTTTCTTGCTTTAAACTGCATTCTTTGCTGAAATTACACTGTTAAAAATCATTTAGTCATATAATGGCAACCCGGTTATATTTCTCAAACAAAGTCAGTATTTTAAGCAAACATACAGGGGATCTATGTTGATTATTCAAGGTTAAAGAGACTTCAAGAAATATTGTAAAAGTTATAGAAAGTCACTACTCTGTATGGAACACACTTTGAATTAGAAAATATGACTAGGCGAGCCGTCTAATTGGCAAGCATTATGACCGGTTCAAAAAAAGTTAAAATAAATACTTTATTTCTTCAAATTTATCTATGCAATAATCTGGTTGCTGTGATAGAAGTTTTTCTTTTGAGTGAGAACCTGTTGTAATAGCAATACTATGTGCATTTAAATGTCTTGCAGTTTGAATATCTAGAACAGTATCTCCAATAACAAAGAGTTTTGAAAATTGTTTCTTAGTCATTGTTTGAATTTTTAAATATGCACTGTCAGCTATATCAAATCTTTTAAGGCCATCTTCTCCAAAGCCACCATTTAAGAAATAATCATAAACGCCAATTTTGCTTAATTTGTATTTTGCTCCTATTGACAACTCTCCGGTAATCAACCCTAGAGTGTAGCCTTTACCTGACAGATACTTTACAAATGACACTGCATCAACATTTTCTCTCCAAACATCAGAGGATTTAAACTTTTCTAGTTCATGCTCATATAGTTTTAAAAAGTCATGCCAAATCAAAGATGAAAATTTAATTTTAAAATTACTTAATATTTCAATAAAAACATCTTTATCAGATCTTGCTGAAGTATCAATACCATACATTGCATTGTCAGTATTTAAAAGACTATTAACAGCATTTGAAAAAGGGATATCAGTTCTATCGTCTCTCTTAATCAGTGTTCCGTTAATATCAAAAAAGATAAGTGTTTTCATAAATTTTCCCTTATTTTTTATCTGATTAGTATGATTTTTCCCTTTGCTGAATCACCTGCTTCAGTTTTGATTAAATAATAATAAACTCCAGAAGCACAATTTTTCCCGGCTTCGTTTCTGCCATCCCATGAAAATTCCATAAATCTGTTTTCTTCCAGAGTTACAACAAGTTGTCCTGAAATGTCAAATATCCTGCATTCGTTCTTTCCTATTGGCATTGAATCAAAATCTATATTTTTAATGGTTAAATGTTTGTCTGAATCAGGTTTGAAAGGGTTAGGCCAAACAGCAATATTGCCTAGTTTTTTTGCAGTTTTCTCAGTTTTACCAATCTCAACTATACTAAGTCCGCTATCAGTACCAACAAATAAATAACCTGTAGATGCTTGATATGCAAGAGCAGTTATTTTATCAGAAATCAAAGGGGAATTACTTGTCCTATAATTATAAAACCTGTCTTCATACATATCATACATCGAGATCCCTTTGTTTTCAGAACCCATCCAGACACGACCAAAAGGATCAATTAACAGACACGACGGACTGGTTACTTCTGAACTCCATAGTCTTTCTTCATCAACAAAATAAAGAGTTTCATTTTGAAAAGCACCATCTACAAATTTTCTGCGTTTTATATCAATATAATACTTATAAAATGAAGTTTCATAATATGTTTTTTCCATCATAAAGATTCCTGTAGAAGTTGCAAACCAAACTTTTGTAGAATAATCATCCGTTATTGAATCTATACTATACACAAAGGAATTTGATAATTCAGGAACTCCTGTACTTTTCCAAAAACTACCGCCTGTTTGAGGTAAGTCGCTACTATCCCAATAGGTGATGCCTCTTTGATAAGAACCCAGAAGAAATAAATTATCTGTTTTATGTATTTTTGTTATTTTATATCCATAATCGATAGGAGGTTTGAACTGGTGTTCTAACTGCAAATCATTATTAAAAACATTTACTCCACCGTCGTAGGAAGCAACAAACATTTTATTATTATTTGAATATAATTCTGATATAGTTTCTGTATAGATGGAAGGATTTGTAGATTGTCTATTTATAAATGTCCATTGCGGATTATTTGAGTTTGAATCATCCAACACACTAAAACCCTTATCCCAAGGATCTGTCCACCAAGAGCCAAACCATTTTTTATTATCAGAACCAACAGCCATAGAGAATATATTATTTGAATGCAAGTTTGAGTTTCCAACATTGTAATAGCTCCAATGCATTGTATTAGTATTCAGTTTAGATACACCTGTCATAAGTCCCTGAACAAAATAACCTCTCATTGCACCATCAGCAAACCATACATTCCCGCTATTATCAACCGTAATTTTTGAAATAGTACTATTATTTATACAGTCCGGCTGATAATTAGTCCATTTATCAAGTGTTTTATCATATTCATATAGTCCATCTCCCCTACTAGTAACATATAAGAAGTCATCCGTATATATAATATCAGTAATAGGATTTGTAAATATTTGATTTTCTCCAAAATACTTTAGATTTATGGAATCATTAGAAATTAAAGCATAAGCTCTATTTAATGAATCTCCTTGAAAAAAAGAATTATTATTTATCCATGCACCAAAAACAACAAATAATTTTTCATCGTCAAAGAGTACTTTAACAATATTGGATTGAGCAAAGCTTAGATTATATAAATTTGCTTGATTTAAGTTTTGAACTTCTACTTGATATAGTCCGTTTGAAGTTCCAAATACTAGATTATTATCTTTTTTATCAATTGAATTAATACTGACATTATGTCCTAAAGAATATCTTTCCCATGAGTTTTGGAGATATAAAGAATCAAGATGAACTTTATTAAAGCCGTTATCTGTTCCAATATATAGATATTTATCATTATCAATCAAAACCGTATTGACATAATTAGAAGATAAGCCATTACCGGCACTATAAAGATTTTTAAAAAGTGGAAAAGGATAATTTTCATTATTTTCAAATACAATCATACCATTAATTGTACTAACAAAAATGAGATTATCATAATTATAAATAGAATTAATATTCAGAGAAGATAAGCCTAAAGCTTCAGTTAAACTAATTCGGAAATCATTGTCAATATAACGGTCTATCCCCTTATTATGTACTGCAAATTGAAGCTCTTTGTTTGATTTGCCGATTGCTCTGATATCTATACCTTTGAGACCATCAATATTTGTTAGAGTCTTAACATATCGCTTACTTTCTATATCAAAAAATTCAACACCACCTGAACTTGCTAATACCAACTGATTGTCATATAAAACTACTTGTCTCATATCTTTTGTATTTGTGAAAGATTGCCAGTTTCTTTGAGCATATAAATATACAAATGCACAAGAGATAACAAGATATATAATGATTCTTTTCATTTAAACAACTCCTTTTTATATATATAAAAGAATAAAAATATTAAAAGTAAACTTATAAATATAAGCAATACAAACATTATCTGTTTGATGACAAATAAATAACCTAAAGCTATAACTCCAAAAATTAAAGTAATAAACCAACAAAGTAAAGTAACTGCTTTGGGAGATAGCCCTGAATCTAACATCTTATGATGAAGATGACTCTTATCAGCTTGAAAAATATGTTGTTTGTTTTTTATTCTTCTAATAATTGCAAAAACAGTGTCTCCTAATGGTATAAACATAACCGTCACAGGAACTAATAAAGTAAAAGTAGTCAAACCTTTAAATTGTTTTTCATTGCCTGCTATTGATAGACTTGATAATATAAATCCAATAAACAAACTCCCGGAATCTCCCATAAAAATCTTTGCAGGAGGATAGTTAAATCTTAGAAATGCAGCTAAACTTATAAACAGAAAAAAAGAATTTATAAAGACTAAAAAGTTTTTACTAAAAAATGAAAAAACCATCAAGATTAAACAAGTAATCATAGCTATGCCTGAAGCAAGACCATCCAAACCATCAATTAAGTTGATTGAATTCATTAGCACTAGATACCATAAAACCGTTATCGGGATTGATAATAAGTTTAAAAAAACCTGTTGACCAAAAGGATTTGTGAAATATGAAATTCTAAATCCTAAACCAACCATGACAAAGGAGATAAAAATAAGCACAATTAACTTATACCTTGCTTTAAGAGAATATTTATCATCAATAAATCCAAGAAAGAGTATTAATACTCCGCCAATAATTATTTTATATATAGATTGTTTGATTACTATGTCATGAATCCCGATAGTTGAAGATATTAAAGCAATTAACATACATAAAGCAAAGACCAGTCCTCCTCCGGTAGGGATTGCTTTCTTATGAACCGATCTTTCAATAGGATGTGCAAATATTTTATGATGACTAGCCTTCTTGATGAAGATTTTTAAGAAATAATCAACACCAACAAAAAGTAATATTCCCAGTAAGCAAAAATACCAAATAAATTCATCTATCATACAAGCTTTCCATATTAAGTTTTATTATATAACTCCAAATATCTATTAATAAACAACTCTTCTTTAAAGATATATGTTACTTTTTTTACTGACTGTAGGCCTTTTTCTTTTAGTATTTCAGGATTTTTGAGAATATATTTAATAATTGCATTAAGTGAGTTTGGATTTTGTAAGTCAATCAACCAACCGTTGTCTTCATTTATTAACTCGTTATTCCCTTTAATATTTGAAGCAATTACAGGCAAGCCGACACTCATAGCCTCCAGTATAGAAATCGGCAAACCTTCCCATAAGGAATTCAATAAAAAGACATCATATTTCAACAGAGTCTCTTGAATATTACTTGCCCATCCCGGAAGAAAAATCTTATCAGGTACTACATTTGACTCAATTAATTTTTGAGCATCATCAAACAATTCGCCGTCACCATAAAAAGTAAAAGTTACATTTGATTTAGATTTTACAATTTCGATTGCTTGTTGTATGGTATCAATAATATTCTTTTGTTTTGAAAATCTTGACACTGAAACAACTTTTAAAGGCTGGTTAAAAAAGGTTAAATCAAAGGGATATTCTTTAGTTTTTGGATACACCTTGATTCCGTTGTAAATAGATAATGTCTTTTTGGAGTTAAATCCAAGTTTGTGGATAGCGTAGTCTTTTTCAAACTGATTTACGAAAACATTATAATCAGCAAACATAGCAGCAAAGGATTCTAATGTTTGATAAAAAAACCTGATGACTTTAGGTTGAAATGGGTGAAATGAAAAGCCATGTAAGGTGTGGATTACTAATTTTACTCCTGCAAGCTTTGCAGTGATTCTTCCAATGAATCCGGTCTTTGAAGAGTGAGTATGTACAATATCTGGTTTAATTTTTCTTAATATAATAAACAAATCAATAAACGCCTTTAAGTCAAGTACAGAAATATTTCTTGTAAGGCTGTTAAGTGTTATATGTTGCCAGCCGTTCTTTTTTATTTCATCAACCATAGGTCCATTATCTCTGGAGATCACAATAATCTCAAATGTTTCAGGATTAAGACCCTTTAGCAATTGAATCATCATGTTTTGCACTCCCGATAACAAAGGAAGTAATTGTATATGTAAAAGTTTGACTTTTTTCATCATTGTCTTTTAACTGATAATAATTGCTTGTTTATAAACTTTTCTAATTTGTATGACTGATTTTCTCTTGAAAAGGTTACAATTTTCTCATCACTAAAGCTATTACCAAAATCATCACCCATTTGCAATGCATTGATTAAATGTTTCAGATTGTCTATGATAGAATCAATATTTTCCATCGTTGAAAAATAAGTATGCCCGGCTTCTTTTAGAATCTTTGCAGGTTCTCCATTTTCCGGAATCATTGCTAAAATCGGTTTCTTTGCTCTTAAATACTCAAAAATTTTGCCCGGTATTACATCATCACTGTTTATATCAGGAATAAATAATAACAACACATCTGCCGAATGAATCAATTCAACTGCTGTTTTATGTTCCACCTGAGGACTTATCTTGATAAAATCTTTAAGTTCCTGATTATTTAAATCATCAAGAGTCTCAACATAATAGTTCCCTACGAACTCAAAGATGACATTATCGGGTAACTGATTAGTTTTAACCATAAATTTCAAGGCTTTTACAAAGTAACTGACATTTCTATAACCATAAAAATTACCAATATATCTAAAAACAAACTTTGTGTTTGCCTTAGATAATCTGTCGTATTCTGAGAAATCATCCTCATCATAGCCATTATATATTACTTCAATCTTATCATTAAGTTCCTTACCAAAAAAATCACACAACTTATCTTTCATAAAGCTGCCTACCACACTTATACCATAAGCTTTGTTAAGCAAAATCCTTTCAAAATGCTCTGCATGTTTCTTTAGAAATCGAAAAGAATATTGAGGGTAAGCATTTAGTGTCCAGTGGTCTCTATAATCTATAAAAAAAGGAATCTTGAGCTTCTCATGAATCTTTAAAGCTATAATTCCTGAGGTATAAGGTCCCATCGTAGCAATTATTGCATTATATTCTTTTTGTCTGCAAAGATTAATAGCTTTTGAGTATGCACAAGGAAGCCAACCAATTTTATCATCAATCGGGAAAATACCTCTTACAAGCATTTTTATTGCTTCAGGTGTTTTAAAATAAATTTTATCTTTGTTGTCTTTGGCAGTTTTTGTTTTCTTAATGTCTGTTTTATTAAACCTTGATTTTAAATTTTTAAGTAATTTATATAAACTCATCACATCATAAGAGAAAGTTCTGTAAATATTTTCTGCTTTTGATTCTTCCAACAACTTGTAATCATAAGAATGAAACTGGATATCTTTTACAGTTAAAACATCAATCTTCCAACCTTTTGCAGATAAATATTTTATTGTTTTTATAGGTCTTTGTACACCGGGACCTCCCAGTGGAGGATAAAAATAAGAGATAAATAAGATTCGTTTATTATGATTCACAATCTTTTCCAAAAATCGCTTCGTATAAAGACTCTTCTTGATTTTCCCATGTATATGTTTTATAAATATAATCTCTTGCTTTTGCCCCTATTATGTCTAAATCAAATTCATTATTAATTATTCTCTTTAACAAATAAAATAACTCTTTTGAACTATACGGAATTATCCATCCACATTTTGATTGATTGACAAAGTCTTTTAAGACAGTAGATTCATTAACTATGACAGGCACTCCTTGTGAGATATATTCAAGTACTTTCATGTTAAGAGTTTTATCAAGTCTTGGTCTTTTATTAATATCACCCATAAAAATGCCAATTTTAGACTGTCTGATTTCTAGTAAAACATCTTCTATTGGGATGTATGGTATATACTTAATGTTATTTATTAAGTCATGATATTTAATGTAATTATGAAAAAAGTTTTCTGTTGACTTCTCAAAGAATACTCCAATAATTGCAAAAGTAAAATTAAAATTTGCCTTTTTAAGATAACAAGCAGCTTGTAAATACTGTAACAATCCTCTTTCAAAACACAAACCGCCGGCATATATTAAATCATATTTCTTAGTTAAAACAGGATTGTCTTCATTTAAAAAAAGACTTTTTACCGGATAATTCGCACATAGAAATGTATTAGAATTAGCTTTAGATAGATGATTAACCAGTTCCTCATTTACTGTGATAATAGCATCTGTTTGCTTAGCAAGAGCTTTTTCAAAAAACCAATATAAGGATTTAGTCTGTTTGTATTTCTCTGCAAAAGCCATAGCAAAGAACTCATGAGAATCATAGATTAATCTGCAATTTAATTTTTTTTTGAGTAATATTCCTGAAATCAAAGTTAGAGGTTCTATACAAATCACAATATCCGGCTTGTATATAATCCCCTTTGCTACAAAAAGAATTAGAAGTAAGAGCTTGTTAATCTTTGAATCAATTATCTCTTTTTCAAAATTCTCTGTGTGAATTGTATTATTATCCTTTTGATTCTGAGTTATAAGCTTAACTTTAATTTCCGAATTTTCATTATTTTTTTTTAAGATACTTTTTACAACCCTGAAAAAAACTCTTGAATCATACCAAAAATGAGAGACACTAATTATTAATATCTTTTTCATTTTTCTTCTTCAAATACCGGTTCAAGGTCTATAACAAAGATTTCAACTATTAAGCCTTGAGTTACATTGATGAATTGTACATGATTTTTTTGATAATTACAGTTACCACCCTCTACTTTTGAAATTACTTTATTGCCAATAACTTCAAAGCAAATCTGTTCTATCGATTTATTAAATTGAATTTCTATACTATATTCTTTTTCATTAATGGATATATCTCTTCTTTTTTCCAACCAATCAAAGATAACTGAACAAGGAGCAACAAAAGCTCCTTGATGTTTTAGTTGGTCTATTGTGTACTCAAAAAGTTTATGCATATAAGGAATCTCATAGAAATTACTGTTTGAAAACTGAAAATGAACTAATCCATTGACTTTCTTTGTCGATTTAATCAAACTTTTAACAGAGTTCATAGCAGTATCAAAAGGAACCGTTTTATACTTTGTAAGATTAAGAGCTTCATCTGAGAATGTAATTGGAAACTCCCATAATTGGTTTCGGTTTTTAATCTCATGACTAAAATACACCGGATATGGTAAAGCTAGTCCATTTAAAAAACAGTTTCTATCATTAATTCTTTCGCAAGAAGAGTATTTAAAGTTAAGTTCTGCATGTACTTTATTATGATTATCATTGTCTAAATTATCTTTAGTTCTTCTTATTCCGTTAGGAGCTCTTTTGTTATTAATATTTAAATGAGACATAAAGCGTTCGATGTCTTTTCTTAATTCTTCTCCTGATTGTTTTATTTTGGATGTTAACAAACAAATTTCTGAACCATGACTATACAAGTCATATAACTCCTTAGTTAAGTCACTATCTTCAACATTATAATCATAGATTCTCTCTTTGTTTTGATTTACTCCAATAAACCATGTAGAGGAAAACTTAAACTTTCGTTCATAAAAAGATATATCGTAAAAATTCCAATAATCTTCTTGATTAGTAAAAAAATACTTATATTTGCTGATAAATGATCTGAAGAAATATTTCCATCGAAAACTAATAAGTAAATAGAAATGTTCAAAAAAAGACAAAAATAAAGAGATTACATTCCATTTTTGCAGTTTATCCAGATTATGAGACAAAATTGCTGCAATAGGCTGATTAGATGGCCACAATGCTCTTTTAATCATAAAGCAGCTGTTATTATCTTCAATTTTCTTTTTTGAAACTAATTCACTTACAAGTTTAGCAAAGATATCTATATAATAATTTATGTATGGGATTTCAAAATGCTGAAAAAAACTAAGTTCTTCTAGGCATAGGTTTCCTTTTTTATCTTTTTTATTCAGATGATTTTTTTCATCATTTGATAAGTGAAAGAAGATATTACCTATTAAATCAAATTCAAAATAAGCATATAAGTTATCTTTTCTATGTGTTAAATTTAATGGTGCCTTTGTAAATTTTTTGGCAGATATGATGGGGATTTCAGTTTCATATTTAAAATACTTTATATAGTTTCTAAGACTATCTCCATTGTAAAAACCGGGTAAGTAAAAATCCTTAATAAAAGGAATGTATATAAAAGAAAAATGCTTTGTAAGCCAGTCAACATAGTCATCTGCAGGTAAATTGACACTATAGTACAAGATTAAGTCATTAGGACTTAACTCTGTATCAGCCTCCAAATATTTCCAGAAAAAACCACTCATTTCCAGTAAATACTCAATGGAATATCTGACTTGACGATTGTATTTTTCAATTGCCGGATCAATATAGACGGCAATCATAATCACTCCTTAAACTTTTTTTTGTTAAATATAAAAACTAACACTATCATGTCAAATACTTTTTTCTATATTATAATAGTGAACCAATCGACCATTAAACTGACTTTTAAAATATGCTATACTTTCAGTATTGGCTCCACAAAAATCAAAACAGTTAAACGCTTGATAATATGAGTTTAACAAACAAAATGAGTTGCTAAACAGGTAATCCAGACAGAGGATGTTTGCACCTAAACTATTGCCTTGTTGATTTGCACCTGCTAAAAAATCATAAAGATATTTCGATTGAAAATCAAATAGTAATAGCCTAAATGCTAAAGGTAAATTATCTTTATACGCAGAAACCATAAAGCATAAACCTTCATTATGAAGTTTTTCATAAAAATTTAAATATTTATCGGAGATATGTCTTTTATCTCTATTTTTTCTATTCAACATAGAATTACTTAGTTCCTCAATAACATCTAAATTCCATTCTGTTGATATAGATATATTATTTTCGAGAGCTTTATTAATGTATCTTTTCTGTTTAGGGAACACTTCATTTCGGTCATAACTAGAAATGTCTTTTATAAAAGTATAGCTTGGTGTACATCTAAAACCTGCCCAACTAAAGCCTCTAACATCTGTTAATGAATAGTCAAAAGTGATTTTTATCTTTAAATAGTTTTTCCTTAAATAAGCTCCTAACTCTTTTAATAGAGATAACTTCATATTCATGTTTTCGAAATCATATTTTTTATCATTTAAAAAAAATAGAACCGGAGTATAATAGTACTCAAGAGGTTGGTGAATATATTTTATTGAAAACTTTTTCTTTTCAAATAAAGGCATTATCATTAGAGCTGAGTTCAATGATGTATCTTTATTTAGGTCATAACTAGCTTCATCATGATTTTTCTTTTTTATGACAAGATAATAGGCAACAACATCATCTCGCTCTGCAAAAATGTTTAGCAGTTTAGGGTTTGCCCAAAGCGATAAGCTACATAAATCATTAATATCAGCTTCATTAGCCGGAAGTTTAAGTATTTGGTAAGTCATAAAATAAAGCTCAAATTACTGGTAATATTAAATATTACCTTAAACCTGTTCATAAGAAACTATTTTATTACGAAGTGTCCTTGTTGTAATTCCAAGAATATCTGCTGTTTCATTTTTACTGTCATTTGTCTTTTTCAGGGTTTTAAGTATGATTTCTTTTTCTATATCTGAAAAACTTCTATTATCAATTTTTACCCAATCCAGAGATTCCTCTGTAATATTTTGAACTGACATAACAGTAGGTTTGTTTATGTTTTCAGAATCAGGATTATAATTATAAATACCTTTTACAAATGAAAAAGAATTCATGTTTAAAACAGATTCTCTTGAAGTTATACAAGCTCTCTCTATTGCATTCTGTAACTCTCTGATATTGCCTGGCCAAGTATAGGAAAGTAAAAATTCAAGTGCTTCAGGTGATATTACTTTTTGAGGAATGCCTAATTCGAAACAAACTTTTTTTAACAGATGCTCAACGAGATAAGGGATATCATCTAATCTTTCTCTTAAAGGAGGCAAACAAACAGGAACAATGCTAAGTCTAAAAAAAAGGTCTTCTCTAAAATTGCCTTTTTTTACTTCATCAGCCAAATCTCGATTGGAGGTTGCTATAATTCTGGTATCAATTTTTATTGGCATTTCATTACCAATTTTAATTATTTCTCTTTCTTGAATAACTCTGAGTAGTTTAGCTTGTAAATCAAGATTCATTTCACTGATTTCATCAAGTAGTATTGAACCTTTATCAGCCAGTTCAAATTTACCGCGAGTTGTTTTAATTGCACCGGTGAAAGCTCCTTTTTCAAATCCAAAAAGTTCAGATTCTATAAGTGTTTCAGGAATAGCGGCACAGTTAATCTTAATAAAATTATTTTTATTCCTGGGACTTAAAGCATGAATAGCTTCAGCAATTAATTCTTTACCTGTTCCACTTTCTCCTGTTATTAAGACAGTAGAATTTGTTGGTGCAACCATTTTAACTAAGTCCATTATATCGGTAAGAGTTTTACTTTTACCAATAATTTTTGAATAGTTTGCATTTTCACGAATCTTGTTTTGAAGATTTTTATTTTCAATGATAAGCTCTTGTCTTTCAAATATGTGTTTAACAATCATTTCAAGTTCTTCAACAGAGACCGGTTTAGTGATGTATTCATAAGCACCATAAGCCATTGCCTGAGCGGCAGATTCCGGTCCTCCGAATGCTGTGAGTAAAACAGTATCAGTTTCCGGGCGATGACCTGCAACAAATTTTAAGACATCAAGTCCTGTCTTAATTGGCATTTTTAAATCGGTAAAGATTAAATCATACTCATTATTTTTAATCTTTACGATAGCTTCTTCTCCGTTTACCGCAGTATCAATTTTAAAATTTGAATATTCCGGAGTTGATTTAAAAAAACTGGTAAAAAAATCTCTAATTAAAGATTCATCATCAGCTATTAGTATTTTTTTCATCATAATATTTTTCCTGAAATTAATTTGGATGTAAGAATAATGGAAGGCTGATTGTAAAAGTAGTACCTTTATTGATTATTGAACTTGCATGAATGTCGCCTTTATGTAGCTGAATTATCTTCTTACATATCGACAAACCAAGCCCGTTGCCTTCGTCTTTTGTGGTAAAAAAAGGGTTAAAAATTTTATTTATTATTTCGTTTGGAATACCTTTGCCGGTATCAGTTATTGATATCTCTACATCAGAAAATAGTCTGATTAATTCATCTTTTTCTTCTTGTTCTAAGATATCTGAAATTGGCTGAAATAGGTTTGTTTTGGTGCTTACTGTTATTGTTCCTTTATCGACAATAGAATCGCAAGCATTTTTTATAAGGTTTGTTAGGACTTGTTGAAAAAGCTGAATATCAATACTGATTAAAACCTCAGGATTATCTATATTAGTGATAAACTTAATAGTCTTATTGTTTAATGGGATTGAGTTTTTAAAATAAACAATCAGGTCATTCAACAGATTAGACAGGTTCACTTGAGAGAAGTTCAATTTCTGTGGTCTGGTAAGTGTGAGAAGATTAGAGATAATATCATTCAGCTTTGTTACACCCTGTATTATTGATCGGACTAGGGTTTCTTATGGTCATCATCTTTTATTTGCCTATCAAGTAAACCTGCAAAACCGGTAATACCGGCTAGGGGATTTCTGATTTCATGAGCTACCGAAGCAGACATTTCTCCAAGTGCCGCCAATGTTTCTATTTGTAAGATTTTTTCTTGCATAATCTTAATTTCAGAAATATCGTTAAATGTTTCAACTGCACCTAAAACATTATTATCGTTATCTTTAAGTAGTGTTATGCTAAACTCAACATCTTTTTCTTGATTATCTGCAGTTAGTATAGTTTTTTGCCTATGGTAGGATTCCTTTTTTGATGAAAGCGTATAAAGTGCTGATCTTGAATCACTATTATCAGGCGGACATAAGCTTGAGTAGTTTTTACCAATAAGTTCATCTTTATTATAACCGGTAATATTTTCAGCTGCTCTATTAAAATGAGTTATAAATCCTTTAAGATCAATCACAACAACACCGGTATAAATATTTTCAAGGACATTGTTGAGAAAATTTTTTATATTTTCACCTTCAGCATATTTTTTTTCCAGTTCAATATTTTTACTTTCAAGTTGTTTATTGAGGATGTCAATTTTTCTTTGCAGCACTTCATAAGTTTGTTGAAATCTCTCTATAGTTTGCGTGAAATCTTGAAAAGCATTGGTAAGAGATTTAATTTCTTGTTGTTTTGCTACTTTAGTCATATACTGAAAAAAATTATATGAGGTAAAAGAGCTTAGATATTGTCATCAACGACAATATGTTTTTTTATAGTTTTGTTTAACTCATCAAGTCTGAAAGGCTTTATTATATACTCAGCAGCTCCGTTTTGCATAGCGTTAACAGCAGTATCAAGGCTTGGATATCCGGTCATAATAATGATACATAAATCAGGATACATCTTCTTTAATATTTGAGTTAATTCTATTCCGCTTGTTTTAGGGAGTTTGATATCTACAAGAGCAAGCTCTGGTTTTACTTTTTCAGCAATTTCAATTGCTTTCTCTGCATCTCCTGCTAAAGAGACTTCATATCCTTGTCTGGTTAGGTAGTCATGTAACACATCTCTTAGCAATAATTCATCATCAATAACTAATATCTTTGTCATATTTAATAATCCATTTTAATTAAAATTGTTTCACCACAAGTACACTGTACTTCAATACCAACAACTACGCCTTCATTGTTTCTAGTGAGTTGGAGTTTAGGTTCTTTAGGATTAGAAGTTGCATTATGATTAATTATTTTTTTATCTTGGTTTCCTATCACAGGAACTTTAATAACTGAAGGAACTTTCTGAAAATTACTATTTTTATCTTTATTTTCAGGCTCCTCCAAAATATAATTTGAAATTATTCTACTTCTTGTCATAAAGTTTTAAATACCTTTAAGATTGCTTGTCTTAATGAA
>CAZJNG010000011.1:0-5045 GCA_964547265.1 uncultured Candidatus Cloacimonadota bacterium
CAATAAAAAATGACCATCACTAGCTGAAAATAGCTTAACGCCCCTGAACACAACACCTAAAACAAAAAAACATATAACAGGTATTATTTTAGAAAAAAAAGGGTTCATCCGGCTAATTATCCTCTATTTTAAACTTTGGTGTCCATTCAGGTGTAATACCAACATCTTGAATAAATACATTTTCAAAGCCTAAACCTTCCAAAATATGAACGATATGTTCATATTCATCATCTGTAATTGCACGATTAATTTCAGGAAAATTTATTGCTTTATATGCCGGGTAATATTGAGCCATTAAACTTATATAGGTATCATTACTTAAATTTTCATATATCCATTGAATAATTTCTTCAACATTATTTTGATTGCCGGGAAGAACTAAGATTCTTATCAACATTCCAAAAATTGCCAGTCCTTCAGAACCATATTGAGTATCATTATCAATTACCAAATTACCGGTCTGTCTAAACATTTCTTTAATTGCTAACACCGCATTCTCTTTATAGTTTTCAACTCCGGAATACTTATAAGCAACTTCATTACTCCAGTATCTGAAATCAGGCAAATATATATCTACTAATCCTTCAAGCTTTTTGAGTGATTCCACAGTTTCATAAGCATTTGAATTCCAAACAATCGGTATTTTTAAATCTTTATGTTTAATTCTTTGTAAGGCTGAAATTATTAAATCAGTATAAGGAGTCGGACTTACTAAATTTATATTATTAGCTCCTTTATCTTGAAGTTCAAGGATTATTTTTATAAACTCATCTTCGTTATAAATTTTGCCTGCATCCAAATTGCTTATTAAATAATTTTGGCAATAACAGCACTTCATATTACAATGAGAGAAAAATATTGTACCACTTCCGCTATGCCCTGAAATTATAGGTTCTTCTCCGAAATGTAACTGATAAGTATTTATCTTTATGCTGTTTGGAGCTTTGCAAAATCCATGCTCAATATCTCGATTAACAGAACAATTATGAGGACAAATCTTACATGATTTAAATTCAGAATTCTTGTATTTAGAAATGCTTATTTCATCTTGATTATTACTAAAGGTTACTGATTGTCGTATCATTCTACTGTACTCTTGTTAATTACTTAGAGAGAAAAACTATCAGGCAACAATTTATTAATTTTTGTTATAAAAGTTTTTGAGTCATTACCATAGATAATGTCAATGTCTTTTGTAAACTCAATTATCACTTGCCTACAAGCTCCACAAGGAGGGAACATTTTCTCAGAATCGACATAAACCGCTAAAGCTTTAAATTCTCTAAAGCCACTTGATATTGCTTTAGTAATTGCTACTCTTTCAGCACATATTGTTAGAGAAAAAGAAGCATTCTCAACATTACAACCCATAAAGACCTCACCCGTCTCAGTAAGTAAAGCAGCACCAACCTTATACCCCGAGTAGGGTGAATAAGCTGATTGTGAAGCTTCTTTTGCTCTATCAAAAAGTTCATATAAATGTTTATTCATTGTGTATCCTTTTATTTCTTATACTAATCTAATGTTCCGGAATAATCAAAATTTTATCAATCTTTCCATCGTTTATATAATTTTCAAAATCAGGATTCTCAATTTCTCTGAGCTTTTTTAAAATATCTGATATTCTGAAAATCTGTTGATTTATATTTTTAAGTTTATCTTTAAGCTTTGAACTATTAAGATTATCAATATCATTAATTGTAGATTCAATAATCTGAGTATATCCTGAAATAATCATCAGAGGATTATTAATTTCATGATTCAAACTACAAATAGTTGCAGATATTGCTGCTTTCTTTTCAGCTAGTAATAACTGCTTTTGAGTAGCAAGTAATCGTTGATGCATGTCTTCGATTTCATCTTTTTGTTTTTTTAATTGTTGAATATAAGCATTTTTTGACAAAACAGCCGCAACTAATGGTGCGAATAATTCCAGATTATGTATATTTGCTCTTTTGAAAGCATTTGAATGAGAATTAGAAAAATTTATTAATCCAATTATTCTATTTTCAAGTATTAGAGGAAGTGATAAAAATGAAGAAATGCGTAAATCTTTTGTTCTATTATAAGACTTCATCTCATTAATAATTAGTATTTTTTTCCTTTTTGCATTCCAACCTGATATGCCGTTACCATAATCAAAAGAAAAGTCATGTATTAAATCAACTATTTTACCGGTCGAGGCGATAATCTCAAGCTTATTAGTATTTTCATTTAAAAAGAATACTGTTGAGTGCTCAAAATGCAATATTTTACGAAAAAGATTAAAGAATTTTTGATAGTATAAGCTTTCTGCGTCGGGATTAAAACTTTCCACTAATTCAGCAATTCTATATAAAACTTTATTCCTTTTTTTGGTTGAAACTTTTCTATTCATTCTAGGTAATAATCCTCATTTATTACTGAAAGTAATATTTCTGAAAGTATTCTAGATGGCTCATTGCATATAGTCGGATAATTATTTATCTTGATAGCATGAGGATTTAGCACCCATTTATACAAGTTTTTATCGTTAGCCAATGATAAATAAATATCACAAAATGCATTACTTGCCTTTTCTTTACTGTGTGAAAAAACTTCTTTAAAGTGATTCAATAGAATATGATTTTCAAAATATAGAATTATTCTGTTTTCATTACCCGAAGTCTCTGCTTTAAAGCTTATTTTTTCAAAATGCTTAGTAAGTATCATTGTTGCTAAATAATTAATTTCTTGATGTTTATAACACTCTAGAGGTATGATTAGATTATAAGACTCATTTTGTGCAAATAAGAAACCTAAATCAGATGAATCATTATCCTCATTTTGTAAAGAACCAAGAATAGACAAATAATTAATAAACTTTGTCTCATCAAGAGCATTATCAAAAACATTTAAAAGTAAATGTTTATATTTTTCATAATTTTGATTGTTAAAGAAAATAATAGTATGAAAGTTCTCTGATTTTACCTTTTTACATTTGTAAAAATTATAAAAATCATTTAAAAATGAAAATATACTAAACCCATCTTTTGAATAATTACATTTTTTAAAGATATTTTTAAAGAAATCATCATTCAATAAACCCCAAGATGATTTTTGGAAATACCATTGAGATAAATTATATAAGTCTTTTGCATTAGTATTGTCACTTTCTATATCAAATAATTTCATTATATTTGACGGTATTTCCATAAACTCAAGTTCATTATCAGAAATGTATTGATAATAATCATTTAAATAACTATTTTCGTCTGAGACTATTACCTGAATTTTTAAAACAGGCTTTAAATGAGTAATTTTTACCCACACAATTTTTGACAATAAATCTATTTCAGATACAGCTTTTAGTTCAACACCATTTAAGTCTATTAAATATTGTGACTGGTTAATTTTTTTTATTACGCTAACAGGAAGTATTTGACCTATAGTTAGTTTACTTACTAAAGATTGTAAACTCAATAATTTGTTTTCTTCAGATTCTATCGTTGATTCACTGCTCATAATAATTATTGATTCATTTTGACAATAAAGTCAATTTCTCTTTGTGACATTTGAAGTTCTTTTGCAATCTCTTCCAGATTCCAACCATCATTATAAAGTTTTAATACCATTTTCTTTTTATATTCATCGTCACCGAAAGAGTCCATCTCATCTTCAGTATCAAAATCATTATCATTTGGACTAACAATCTTTATAGAACTTGATTCATCATCAAGTAATTCTTGTTCTTCTTCTTCATTGAGGTCATCTGTAATGAGAGGAGGATTTTCATACTCATCTTCTTCAGATAAAATCACTGTCTTTTCTTCATCAAATTCAAGATTTTTTTCTTCTGAGAAAAGTTCTTTATTTTCATAAGCTCTTTTTAAATGTTCTTGGTGTCTAGATAAATCATCTTCTGTTATTGTCTCTTTACTACTTTGTCTTTTCATGTTTAAAAATTCTGAAACAAAGTAACCTATTACTAAAGTTACAAAACTGATTAAAAAGAGTAACCATAATTTCACGGGAGTATTGATGAAGTTAAAATCTTCAATAGGTGCAGGCCTGTTAATATAAGTAGAGTATAATGCGGCATTTTGTAAATCACCCAATTCCATGTATATTTTATAAATAGTCTGTGTAGCTTCTTGATAAAAAACACTTTCTTCAGGAATACTTTTAAGCAACTCCAGAGCTGCCGTATAATCTCCGACAATACCTGCACTTACGCCTAGCATGAACTCTGCAGCAATGCTATCAGATAAAGCAACATTATAATACTTTAACAGTTGATTTTCTTCATTACTTAGTAAGCCGGTATCAAATGCATACTCTATGACAGTATTAGTTATAACTTCAGGAATTTCTTTTTGAGATAAAGGTTCTTGTTGAATACTGACAACTGATTTAGGTGTTCCCTGAGTTAAGATTGGTAAATCTCTTTCAATTTCAATTATCTTTGTCATTGGTATTCTAGAAGGAAATCTGTCTTTATCAGTAATAATTGTATAAGAAATATCCTTAAGGTCTGTTATCTTTTTTGGTGTTTGACTTGGAAGAGGGACAACTTCATTCATTTCATTAGTCTGTTTAGGAGTTTGAACTAATGGCTTAACCTCTTGTTTTGGAGCAGGTGCAACCACAGGTTTATCTGTTGTTTTTGGTTTTTGTGTACTTGTTTGCGAAGCAGTAGGTCTTTGAGTTTTCTTTGGAGCAGGAGGTGTTTGAGTTTTAACCGGAGCTACTGATACCACAGTTTTAGGAATGTACATTTTAGGAGTAGGGAATCTATTATTTACTCGAGATGAAACCTTTACATCATCAGGGAAATTTTGACTTGCAATATTAAGAAGGCTTCTCACATTTTCTTGATTACCCAAATAATTATTATAATCTATTAATCCCAGTATTGCCTGAAAATCGTTATTTTGAGTAGATTTTATCATATCAATATGAACAATATATTTTTGACTTCTGCTTCCGGATTGTTTAATTTGTTCAAAGACAATATCAGTTATGATTTCAATAATTAAATTATTATTTTGTTTAGCAATATTCAAATTTCTTACCAGCGGGTCGGG
>CAZJNG010000011.1:5055-15271 GCA_964547265.1 uncultured Candidatus Cloacimonadota bacterium
GGTGTGTCAAAATTATAAGGCATATTGATTAAACCACAATTAGGAATATTAATTGTGAGTCTCATAGAGTTAGCTTCTTTTTTAATATTAGTTACAGGTCTTTCGGAAAATGTTAAAGAGATTCTTGTGACACCATCGAATGCGACAATTTGATAATACTCCAAGTTATTAGTTTGGGCATAAATATTAACAGGAACGATAATAAGACTAAAAATAACTAATAAAAACAACATATAAAATTGCTTAATATATTTTTTCATGAATCCTCTTCTTTTATTTTTCTCTGAAGCATAGCTCTTAATTTATTAACTGCTGAAGAATGAATTTGAGAAATTCTTGATTCTGAAACTTCAAGAACCTTTCCTATTTCTTTTAAATTTAAATTCTCGTAATAATATAATGAGACAACTAATCTTTCTCTCTCTGGAAGCTTTTGAATTGATGAAACCAATTTTTGCTTTAAAATTTCCCTATTCAACTCTAAATCAGGGTCATAATCATCAGATATAACTTCTGAATAATCTAAAGAATCTGATCCTTTATTTGAAGAAATTTTTGAATCAAGAGATTGTAGATAAAGAGGTCCTAAGCTGTCAGTCAAATGATAATACTCCTCGATTGTAAGCTCTAGTTCTTCAGCTATTTCATCATCAGAAGGCAATCTATGCAACTCTGAAAACAATCTATGAATTGTGGAATCTAACAATTTTGCTTTCTTTCTTACAGAGCGAGGAACCCAATCAAATCGTCTTATCTCATCAATAACAGAGCCTTTAATTCTTAATCCTGCGTAAGCTTTAAATTCTGAATTTTTTTCAGGGTCATATCTTTCTATTGCTTCTAGTAACCCAATAATTCCTGCGGAGTAGAGATCGTCTTTATCGAGTGTAGGAGAAGAAAAAGAAACCAATTTGTTTGCTATATAATGAACCAGATTTAAATACTTCAATACTATTTTTTCTTGCAGATCAGACCTTCCGGTTTTTTTGTATAATTCCCAGAGTTTTTTTTCTTCAGAGTCCATTTACCCTCCAATATTTATGTTAAGATGATTAGCATTTTTCATAGAAAGTTATTATGTAAAAATAAAGCATAATTGTCAAGCAGAAAATTTAGTTTAACAAAAAGTATTTTAAAAAAATTATTAATTTTTAAAAACAAGGCGAGAAATCAGACTTTTTTTAATGGTTATTGCTGAATACGGGCACATTTCATGACAACATAAACATTTGATACAATCTTTCTTGGTAAGTATAACCTTATCTTTATTATCAGATAATCTAAGTGCTTGTACCGGACAGCTTTTTATACATACTTCACATAATTTACATGAATCAAGAAAATCAGGATAATATGTAAATAACAGAGAAAAACACTTTTTTAAAAAAGAAGGTATCTTATTGAGAAATTTATTTCTAAAAATTACAGATTTTATGTCAATATCGGATAAGTAGAAATTTTCCCATTTCTTCTCAATCTCAATAGATTCGAAATTTATTTTATTATTTGTAAGAAAGTTATCAGAATTTAAAGAACTTTGTAAATATTGTAAATCCTTTAGTTTGAATCCCATTATTTTACTGGCATAATAATCGAGAATACTTGCCTTTTCGGACACAATTATTAGACCAAACAAAGCGGGTTTACCTGCTGATGGTCCGTCTCCATCCATCCCTATAACCCCATCCATGATGTTTAATACAATTTTATCTTTTATTACACTGTACAATTCAGATAAAACCTCTGCAAACTGGTTTGGACTTTGAAATTCCTTATGAAGCTCTGACTTGTATAAACCTGGAATAACTCCATAAAGATTTTTAACTGCTCCTGTATAGAGCATCATACTATGTGTCTTCATTTTAGGTAGATTTATTATCGCATCGCAATCCATAACATTTTTATCAATTATCAGCCTAACATCTTTACGATTCTTTTTAATTCCCTTAATCTCAATAACACCATCTTTTCCAAAATCTACCAACTTAACATTGTACTTGTTGCAAATATCAGTATAACCGGAAACTTCCCAAACCTGACGAGCTTTAACTATTCCGCCGGGACTATCACCCACAATAATTACTTTACCATAATCTTGCAGGATTTTAAGAACTGCTTCAAGAATAACCGGATGAGTAGTTACTGCTTTATCCGGGTGATGAGCACCAAGCATATTAGGTTTAAGCAGTATTTTCTGTTTATTTTCTAATAATTGTTCAAGCTTCAGTTCTTTAAAAATTACTCTTAATTTCTCTTCTATTTCCAATAAGTTATAAGTATTTTGACTTGCTATTAAAACCTTAGTTTTCATAATATTATCCTAAACTATACGGTTTTTGATAGATGTTTTTATCAGTAATAATAGCTGTTATTAAACTACCGGGAGTAATATCAAAGGCGGGATTATAGGTTTTTGAATTATTAGGAGCTATTTGAACTCCTTTTATCATTGTAATTTCAGCAGAATCTCTTTCTTCAATTATCATTGCCTTTCCTGAACTTATACTTAAATCTATTGTAGTTTCAGGTGCGACTATGTAAAAAGGTATAGAAAAAAAATTTGCCAAAATTGCTAAATTAAAAGTGCCAATCTTGTTAGCGGTATCACCATTACAAGCAATCCTGTCAGCACCTGTGATTATCGCTTGTACCCCCTTATTATTTATAACTCGTGCTGCCATATTATCAGTTATTAAGGTACAATCAATCTTTGATTTCATTAGCTCCCACGCTGTTAATCTGCTGCCTTGTAATAAAGGTCTGGTTTCATCAACAAAAACTTCAACCTTTTTATTCCCTCTAAATGCAGTATCTAATTCAGAAATTTTCCTAATTACACCTAAGGCTGTGCCTATACCATAAGTTGCTAAACTTCCGGTATTACAGTGAGTTAAAAATTTGTAGTAATCTTTTGGAATAATCTTCAATGCATTTGCTGCCATTTTCTCACAAGCCTGAAACTCATATTGCATCAACCTGTCAACTAAATCATCAATCTTATTTAACCATGTTTCCGATTTATTCTGTAAAATATATTTAACTTTCTCTGTTGCATGAAAAAGATTAACTGCTGTTGGTCTGCTTTTTTCAATTTCATGAACAACATTATACATTTTCTTTTCAAAATCTTTTTCATTACAGAGTTTTCTACAAGCTAAAAATGCAGTAGCTACTGCTGCGATTCCTATTGCAGGAGCACCTCTTATCTTAAGTTTTTTAATTGCGTCAATCATATCTTGATAGTTTTCTATCAGAACTGTTCTCTCTGTATTTGGCAACAGAGATTGATCTATAATTTCAAAGTGTTGACCATTTCTTTTTATTGAATAAATTTCCATATTAACTCCTTTGAAATAAAGAAAAGAAAATCTATACTTTTGTCAAGGATTTTAACAAGATTAAGAACTATTTATAATCTTTATCGTTTTTGATCATTAATAAGGATTTTCATTACAAACTAAGTTAAGCAATCTAATTGTCGTATTTATATGAAATTATGAGATTAAAACGCTTCGCATGTAATAACAAAATACATAGTAACCTGCGTGTAAACACAATGTGTAACTTACAAAAAGAAAATCAATCTTATTGATTTGTTTAAAGTATTACTATTTAATAAACTGACTAGCAGTCCAATTTACAACATGAAGATTCGACAAAAGAACAAGAGACCTCCAAGATGCTTTTTCCCTCTTGGAGGTCCCTTAACTGTTTGTAGTTTGATTAATGAGATAAAAGTAATGCGAAACACTATTTGGATTACATTATCAAAACAATATAAAGTATTGAAATTTAAGCATTAAGAGAAAATAACTTAACATAAATTATAATAAAAAAAACAGGGTAGAATACTACCCTGTTAATAAAATCATTTAAAGATTTATTTTAGTTAAAGAAATCAGGTTTTGTTTGGTTAATATATTGTTGATTAGTTTGAATTCTGTTATTTATTTCATTTTTAATACGCTCAGAACCGGCTTTTCTCTGTGCTTCTTTAAAGAATTTATCTGCCTGATTAAATAAAGTATGAGCTTCAGCTTTAGTTTTATCTCTTCTCACTATTGTATCATCTAATTCTTTACCATACAGTCTGCCACTATCGGTTTGAGTTTGTAGTTCTACATAACTATTATATTTATCAATACCTTTTCTTTGGGCAATAGTGCCTAAAATTTGGCTGGCTTCAAAGAGATCATCTTGTTTTGCATTTGCTGAATTTGCATATTTTTCTGCATTAGTAAGGTCATTTAAGGCAAGATAAACATCTGAAATACTAATTTCAACACGAGCATTATCAGGATTAATTCTTTTTGCTTCCAAGAAAGCTTGCAAAGCTAATCGGTTATATTTATCAGCTTCATTATGATTTTCTTGAGCTATTGCTCTGTAAGCGGAAGAGAGATTGAGATAAGCTCTGAGATTATTTTTATCTTGATTAATTATACTCTGATATCTTTCGATTGCTTTATTCAGCTGACCTGTTCTTTGATAGCTCAGTGCAAGTTTTCTTGCAAATTCTTCATTATCCGGTTTTGAATCAGTCATAAAAACTAAATGCGGAATAGCTTTTTCAAAGAAATTATTATCATAAGCAATTTCAGCATATAGCTCATGTGCAGCTTCGTAATCAGAATCAATTTCAAGAGCATGATCCAAAGCATTCATTGCTTCTGTGGAAAGTCCTCTATCTTTATAAAGCATAGCAATATTTAGATAAATTCTCTGATCAGAATTATTTTCAGCAACTTTTTCTAAAGATTCAATAGCTTTATCAAGTAAGCCTTGTCTTCTATAAGCTTCTGAAACATAAAGAAGTAATCTTTCATTACTAGGATCAATGTCAAGACCTTGATTGTAATATTCTACAGCTTTGGCAAATCTGTTCTGATCGAATTGAATATAACCTAAGTAATAGTATGCATCTAAATTATCTCTATCAATAGACACAACTCTTAAAAACTGACTTTCTGCACTATCATACTGTTTATTATTAAATTGCTGTAAGGCAATATCGAACATTTTTGACATTTCACCCATAGAAAAATTTCTAAGAGCAGTTAATAAATTTTCTCTGAATGCATTTTCTCTCTGATTTCTCTCTCTGGAGACTTCAAAACTAAATCTTTGTAAGCTTGCTGATCTCTGGCTCCTCATAGAACCGGAAATCCTAAACATAGTATCACTTACCTTGACAATAGTACCCCAAACAACAATTGATGCATCTAATGCTTCACCAATAATTCCCGCGTCATCACTACTCAACTCATCCATACTAGCTGAGATTTTCTTATCTTTCATCACATTACTTACCGGACGACCAATTATAAGTTCAAAATGATCATCTGAACCAAATACTGTATTAATATCTCTTCTGTCTAACATGGTTTTAATATATCTGCTATCTCTATCAATAGCATCAAAACCAATAATTACTAACTTTTCTGTGCCTGCTGCAAAAACATTTGCAAGAACCATCAAGGCTATTACTGCTAGAATAATTTTTTTCATTATTCCTCCATATCATTTACTTTCGTTTCTAGAATCAAATTAATAAATGTAGTAATTTTTTGCAAGTTTTTTTTTAATACATTCGACTAAAAAATAAAAAACCTTGCCTAAAGTGTTTCATTTTAAGGTGTAAAGGGATGATAATGAATGAACACATACTTTAAATTTCTATCACTTGATATTAATTTTTTTTCAAACAAATCAGCAATTCTATCTGCTTGGTTCATAGATAAAACACCATCAACTCCAATTGTAATATTTAAAGAATAGTATTTTCCATATCTGTGGCATAAGATTGATTCTACAGCAATTATGTGTTCTGAAACATTAATACTTTTATCAACTAACGCTTTCATCTCTTCTGTGGGAGATGCATCCATCAACTGATCAGCTGAATCTTTTAATATCTCAACTCCTGTTTTTAAAATAAACAAAGAAACTAAAACACCTGCAAGAGGATCTACCCAAGCATAACCATTTAAAGCAAAAGTAATCCCTACAATTACGCTTAATGAAGCAAACACATCATTTATATGGTCAGAAGCTAAAGCTGAAATTGCAGGATTCTTTGTTTTTTTACCAATAATCTTTGTATATATACTTAAAAATATTTTTGAGATAAAAGTAAAAATGGCAATATATAAGGTAATAATTGCGATATTATTGTAAGGTTCTGTCCCGTTTATCAAATCAAAAAAAGTATTTATACTATTCCAAGCAATTGTTATAGCAGTAGTTACAATGAATGCACCTATCACAATAGATGCAATGTTTTCCATTTGCTTATGACCAAAAGGATGCTCTTTATCTGCCGGCTTATCGGCTATCTTCAAAAACATCTTCACTGCAATATAATAAACAACATCTGAAGTTGAATTTATACCATCCGCTAATAATGATGAACTATGACCAAATATCCCTGCTATTGTCTTGATAATAGCAAGAAAAATGTTATAAAACAAGCCAAGATTTACTGCATTTCTATTGTGACTTTTATGTGAAATTTCTATACTGTCTTTATGCATTCTATCTCTTTAATTATTCGTTCTGCTTCTAATAAATCATCTTGAGTGTCAATTCCGATACCCTTATACGAACTAAGTATCATCTTAATCTTAATATTGTTTTCTATAAACCTAAGTTGCTCAAGCTTTTCAATATTTTCCAGAACTCCTTTTTTAAGATTTATAAACCTTTCAAGTGCATTATAAGTATAAGCATATACTCCAATATGTTTATAATATTCAACATAGATATCAGAATCTCTATTAAAAGGAATTACTGAACGAGAAAAATAAATTGCATTTGAAAAACTATCAATAACTACTTTAACATTGTTTTGATTAGTAATATCTTCAATGGCATCAATTTTATGCATTAGTGATGCTACTTCAATCTCATTATCATCAAAAATCTTTATGAGTGGGCTAAGTTCTGCCTGTGAAATAAATGGTTCATCACCTTGAATATTTACAATAACATCCGTATGATATGACTTCGTTTGCTTTAATTTACTAATACATTCATATATTCTGTCCGTACCAGAAGAATGCTTTTCAGAAGTCATAACCACATCAGCATTAAAACTTTTTACATGCTCAAATATTTCTATATTATCAGTAGCGATAAAAACTTCGTTAAATAAATTAGTTTTTCTTACTGCTTCATACACTCTTTGGATAAGTGTTTTATTATTAATCATGATTAACGGCTTACCCGGTAATCTTGTCGAAGCCATTCTTGCAGGTATTACCGCTGTAAAATGCATTAGAAGTCCTTTTTTAATTGTATTATCACCCTAAAAGAAAAAACCTTGTCCTTCTCGATACGACTAATCAAGATTCTAGAAAATTGAATATTGCGTAATTCTGCATTTGATGAAAGTATCATAGCCTTTTCCTGCAAAAAATCGGAATCCTTTGTCATTGATTTAACTTCAATCACTAAATATTTCGACATTTCACTTAATGCAGAACTAAAGGCATCATCTAATGCTACATCTAATCTATAAGAATTACTTATACCGGAACTTCGAATATAAGTATCAAAAACCTCTAAAGCCTCAAGATTATGATAAGGAGCTTCATTATAAGCAGTAAACACAGGTAAAGTTGCATACTCGTCAAGTCCATATAAACCAATAAAATATGAAAATCTTTGAACTCCGTCAATTAAGAAAAGATTCCTAATATTTTCATGCATTGCATCTAGACTTAACATCACATTTCTTTCTATTTGCATCTGTTGTTCTGAAATATTCTCACCAATGATTTGATTCAAAACAGCTAATTCATACATACTCAATACTCCGGTAAGCTTTGAAGCAAAAACACCAGCTTGTACACGACTTTGATATCTGACTTGTTCTATGTCTAAAAGTACAGGACATGTACCAATTGACAGTTTTGAGTTCTCCGGGAAAACAATCTCTAAACTTACAGAAGAATCAAAAACAAATAAAGAATCTGTTTGCTCAAATATTTCATAATCATACTCTTCTGAAAATATTAGTATCGGTAGCAATACTAAAAATAATACTAAAGCCTTTTTCATCTACCCTCCAGTTATTAATGTAAAAATATTTTTAAGCATAAAATGTCAATCAAAAAAACAATAAATCTTAAAACTAACAATAAAATCAAGATACAAATCCACTAATTATAAACTACTATCAATAAATTTTTAACGATAATCATTAAAAATTTATTGACAAATTTTAAAACTAATTTTAACTGACATTAATCAATTATTTAAGAGGTGCATAATGGAAAAGATTCTGAAAATAAGTAAAATCATCAGACTTAGCTTAAGCATGATTATTGCTGTAATTATAGTTTCTATTTTCCTTTTACTCATTTTATACTCCGGTATGACGACATCTGAAAACGGAGAATTATTATGTTTCAGTACTCAAGTATATAGTTCAGACTTGTTAGAGAATCAGAATAATTTTTTTATCGAAATAATGCATACTAAAATACCTTTTCAGATTATTAATGATTTTTGGATAAAAACAGTATTATTTTTTGTCTTTCTCTACTTAGGTGCAATTTCTTGTTTTATCTATTATCACTTAAAAAGTTTATTTTCTTTATATGAAAAAGGACAGATTTTTACTTTACAAAATACTAAACATATAAAGTTTATTGCTTGGGGCATATTAATTTCTGCTTTTTTCAGATTTTGTATGACTTTGCTGATTTGGTTTGTTGTAAATAGATTGATTGAGACACCTTTGTCTTTAGGCTTAGCACTACCAATTAACTATATCCTTACAGGAGTAATAGCATATAGTATCTCCCTTGTAATGGAAGAAGCTCAAAAATTAAAAGAAGAAAACGAAATGGTGATATAATGTCAATAATTGTAAACCTTGATATCATGTTGGCTAAAAGAAAAGCTAAGTTAAATGACTTAGCAGAAGCAACAGGTATCACTCCACAAAATCTTTCAATATTAAAGACCGGTAAAGCAAAAGCTGTCAGATTTTCGACTCTAGAAAAAATCTGTGAATTCTTAGAATGCCAACCGGGTGATATTTTAGAATATGATAAAACTGATGACAATACTCAGGAGGAAAAATGAGTGTACTTAAAATTAATAACTTAAAAAAAACTTATGACAATGGTACTAAAGCTTTAAAAGGTGTAAACTTAACCATTGAAACAGGTATGTATGGACTATTGGGACCAAATGGTGCCGGTAAATCAACACTTATGAGAACTATCGCTACCTTACAGGAAGCTGATGAAGGAACTATATTTCTGGACGACATGGATGTTTTAAAAGAAAAACATGAGGTCAGGAAAATGCTTGGTTTTTTACCTCAGGAGTTTGATGTATATCCAAAAGCAACAGCTTATGAGTTACTTAATCATCTCGCAATCTTAAAAGGTGTGTCTGATTCAAAAAAAAGAAAAGAAACTCTAAATATCCTCCTTGAAAAAACAAACCTATTACATGTAAAAAATAAGCATCTGGGAGGTTTTTCCGGTGGTATGAAACAAAGATTTGGGATTGCTCAAGCCTTAATCGGCAACCCTCAACTATTAATTGTTGACGAACCAACTGCCGGACTTGACCCGGAAGAGAGATTCAGATTCCATAACATCTTATCGGAACTTGGCGAAAATATTATTGTGATTCTTTCTACTCATATCGTTGAAGATGTAACCGAGTTATGTAATAGTATGGCTATTATCAATCAGGGCGAAGTAATTATAGAGTCTCATCCTGAAAATGTATTGTCAGGCTTAAAAGACAAGGTATGGAGAAAATTAATAGAAAAGCAACAACTAAATGAGATAGAATCAAGTTTCAAAGTCATTTCTTCTAGAATGTATATGGGCAAGACTATGGTTCATATCTGGTCTGAAGCAAACCCCGGTAATGACTTTTCTCCTATAGAAGCTGATCTTGAAGATGCATATTTCTATTTTATCCATAACAATCATTTACAGGCATAGGAGTGATTATGTGGGAATTTTGTATATTTGAGATAAAGTACCGCTTGAAACATATTTCTACCTATGTATTTGCATTTATAATGATTGCTTTAGCTTTTCTGATGAACTTAGCAGCCGGTGGTGCGATTGGCGGTACTGTGGTTAATATTGTAGGGGCAGGAGATAAGATTGGGGTTAATTCTCCTTTTATAATCTATGCTTTTTCTCTAGTGATAAATATTTTGAGTATTTTCATTATGGCT
>CAZJNG010000012.1:0-15159 GCA_964547265.1 uncultured Candidatus Cloacimonadota bacterium
GTTTTTTCTTGATATACTTAAAGACAGGATATGAGAGCATAGCTCCAATTTTGGCTATCCAATCTTTACGCATTTGTTCTTTCATCATATCAAATATTGCAATAGCTACTCCTTCAACAGTTTTAAGCATTACATTTCCAACAAAACCATCGCAGACTACGACATCAGTAACGCCTTTTAGAAGGTCTTTACCTTCAATATTTCCAATAAAATTTATAAATTTATTTTCTTGAAGCAAGCCATAAGATTTTTTTGTTAATTCATTACCTTTTTTACTTTCTTCGCCGATATTTAATAATGCCACTTTTGGCTTTTCTATATTAAACAAAAATTTAGCATAAAGGCTTCCAATAACAGCAAATTGATTCAGATATTCAGCTTCACAATCAACATTTGCTCCGACATCCAAAACTATTTCATGTCTGGTCATTGTGGGAAAAGTAATCGCAATTGCAGGTCTTGCCACATTTTTTATTCGTCCTAAAGTAAAGAGGCTGGCAGCCATTACTGCCCCTGTATTTCCCACACTGAGAGTAGCATCTACAATTTTATCTTTATTTAATTGTAGAGATTTAACCATAGAAGAGTCTTGTTTTGTGCGTGCAGCAGTTGAAGCATTATCATCCATAGATATAATTTCAGAAGCATGCACTATCTCAATCTTTTCTTTTGGATATATATATTTATCTAATTCTTTTTCCAGAATACTTTTATCACCTACAAGGTAAATTTTTTCACAGACATTCTCAATTACAGCCATAACTGCTCCCTCCACTTCAGGGAAGGGAGCGTTATCACTACCAAAAGCATCTAAGGCTATTTTCATTAGTCAGTCTTCAACTCAAGAACTTTTTTACCTTTATAAAAACCACATTTTGGGCATACTTGGTGTGGACGATTTGTTTCGCCACAATTACTACAATTCATCCATGTCGGTGCAGTTAAACTATCATGAGTTCTTCTTTTATCTCTGCGTGACTTTGATGTTCTTCTCTTAGGTACAGGCATTTAGCACTCCTTTCATCACAAATTTACTTTGATTCTTTTTTTATAATAAAAGCAAGTTATTTATTAGGCATTTATCTGTCAAGGATTTTAAGTAAAATATCATTGTCTTTATCTAAAAACTTTGATTATCAGGTCTTCTGAATGTTGCTCATTAATCGAACAATAAATCGCTGAAACAATCTGTTTTGCTATATTATCAGCAATAATTTTGTCTTTAGCAAAGATTTCACCTATTTCCTCTCCTTTAGTAATTTTGTCTCCTATTTTCTTAAATAAATGACATCCGGCACCCATATCCAATGGACTTTCCAGGCAAGTTCTACCGGCTCCGGCTTTGATAAGTGCATATCCAATCTTTTGACTGTCGATTTTTGAAATATATCCCTCTTTATCTGATATTATTGGAATTTTATGAGGAGATTTTGGCATTAATTCAAAGTTATCAACAACGACAGGATTTCCACCTTGAATTTTAATCAATTCTTTAAATTTTTCAATAGCTTTACCGTTAGATAAAACTTCTGAAATTTTTTCTTGTGCTTCTTCTTCATTTTTTGCAATATCAGTGAGTAACAACATTTCTACAGCTAAAGCACGAGTTATTTTGTCAATATCAGGAATATCTTTCCCTTTAAGATACTCAATACTTTCAATTATTTCAAGGGAGTTCCCAATTGCATAACCCAAAGGTGAATCCATCCGAGTAAAAACTACACTAACCTTTTGACCGAAACTTTCACCGGTAGTCTTTAATAACTCAGCTAAATCTTCGGCATCTTCGATTCTTTTCATGAAGGCTCCGCTTCCGACTTTAAGATCGATAACCAAGTTTTGTGCACCTTCAGCAATTTTTTTACTCATAATGCTTGCACAGATAAGAGGCAAACTTTCTACAGTTCCGGTAACATCTCGCAGTGCATATATTTTTTTATCAGCCGGAACTAGTTCAGATGATTGAGCTATGATAGACAATCCGTTATCCAATACCATTTGTTGGAATTGTTCCTCGTTAAAATCTGTTGAAAATCCCGGAATTGATTCAAGTTTGTCAAGGGTACCTCCGGTATGCCCGAGTCCTCTACCGGAAATCATAGGTATTTTTGCACCACAAGCAGCTACAATTGGAGCTAAAGTCATAGTAATTTTATCGCCAACTCCGCCTGTTGAGTGTTTATCTACTGTTTTTAACTCTTTTTCAAAATTAATCTTTGATCCTGAGTTAATATATATTTTAGTGAGGTTTATTACTTCGTCAATGACCATACCTTTAAAAAAGATAGCCATTAAGAAAGCTGACATTTGGTAATCAGGAATAAGATTATTTACATAGCCTTGAACCATATAGTTCATTTCTGACTCGGATAAAGTTTCTCCTGATCGTTTTTTAAGGATTATCTCCACAGGATTTAAGCTCATATTTCCTCCTTGTAAAAGTATATTAAAGGAGTTTAAAAAAACTCCTTTTAATTTATTGATTAGAAGTATCTATGCAAACTAACATTTATTTAATTCTGTTTTAATTTTATCAGCCAAAATTTTTATACCGTCATTAATTTGTTCAATACTTGGATATGAAAAATTTAATCTTAAGCAGTTATACTTCTCGTAATTTTCGGGATAAAATTTACTGCCGGGGATATAACATACTTTTTCTTTGACAATATCAGAAAACAGCTTATCAAAGTTTAAGTCTTTATCTGTTTTTAACCAAATAAATATCCCGCCTTCGGGTTGAGTATATTGAATTTCCTTTGGCATATATGTCTTTAAAGCTGTTAAGATTGCTTCTTGATATGGTTTATAATATTTACAAATAGATTCAATATGAGTTTTTAAATGACCTTGACTGATATATTTTGCCACAACTCTTTGAGTTACTCCCTCCGGATTGACTATAACTTTTTGCAACCATGAACACATAGGTTTAATCAATTCCGCATCTGCCATGACATAAGCCATGCGTAAACCGGGACCAAGTATCTTTGAAAAAGACTTAACCGTAGTAACCAGTTTCTTATTATTATACTCATTTCTGGCAATTTCAATCAGACTGCATATCCTGTCTCCGGAATACCTCAATTCACCATAAGGATCGTCCTCTAAGATAAGAATTTCTTCTTTTTGCATTAACTTAATTAAGCCGTGTCTTCTTTCTAAAGACATGGTGATGCCTGTAGGGTTTTGAAAATCAGGGATTGTATAAAAGAATTTTATCGTTTTACCGTTTTTCCTAAGTTCTGAAATCTTCTCTTCCAATAAATCAAGCCTGATACCATCGTTATCCATATCAATTGATATAACCTCAGCTCCGGCTGCTTCAAAAGAAACAACTGAACCTAAAAATGTAGGACCTTCACAAAGGATAACATCACCCGGATTGATAAGTGTTCTGGTAAAATAATAGATACCATTTGTAGCACCGTTAGTTATCAAAATCTCATCTTTACTTAAATTTACCTGCTCAAAATCAATGAGAGCATCTTTAAGTTGATTATCTCCTTCGCTTGCTCCGTATTGAAGAGTATCTGCTCCTGAGTTCGAAATTACTTCATTAAATAACTCCTGAAGTTTTTCAATCGGGAAAGTTGCCGGTGACGGAAAACCTCCGGCAAAAGAAATCATACCTTGAACACCTTTTGTCTGTGCTAACATTTCACGAATCATTGAGGTTTTCATGCTTGCAGTTGGCGTTGAATATAAATCTTTAAGATTCATCCTTTCTCCTTATGTTTTTCATTTAGGACAAGGATTATTTGATTACTGCTTTTAGTCAAATATTTTTTTCATAACCTCACTTTTCGAAGTTAAGATTATCTATTTTCATATTATTTTTGAATACATTTTTTTATAGTTATTGACTTTAAAATTGAGAAATGGACTGCAAAGAGCATTAAGTTAAGCCAATTGTAGCTCTAGCTCAATATCATTATGTTAAGGAATCGTACATTGAGATTCCAGCTTGATAAGTGCATTATTACTCGAACAGGATGGTCGAGCTACAAAATAATTGATCTTATAAAGATTAAAAATTCTTAGCTTAATGACTCTGTCTCCTACCAATGACAATTAAGGTACCTCCAAGAGGGAAAAGCATCTTGGAGGTCACTTGTTACTTGCCTATATTATTGAAGAGACTGTCCCAAAATGTCTAAAAACGGAACCCTGACAGCTCGTCAGGGTACACAATTAATAAAGGACTTCGTAAATTTTAAGTTGTTATAAATCATAAAATTAAGATTGCTGAACTATGCTCAAAAAGACAGCCGAGACGAGCCTTCTCGGTTCCAACTACAAAGGTTTTTTTGATATTTTGAGACAAACTCTAAATAATAAATGATCAATCTTTTTTCTTTTTTTTCTTTTTAGGCATAGGTATTTCAGGATAAGTAATACGAATTAGCTCTTCACAGAAATCACTGTCTTCAAGTTTTTCATCAATCAAGAAACATTCTTTTGCACCGGGATACGGTAACCCGGTTTTATAGTTTCCAATGTATTTTTTACCTGCTTCTGTTATTTTTACTAAGAACTGATTATCACAAATCATAGCTACAACTTTATCTTTATAATAGACAGCATATTCTCCAAACATTTTTGTAAATTTAATATCTTCTATTGAACTTAACTGATTCTTGACATATTCCAAAAAACTTTTTTCTGACGACATTTTCTCTCCTTTCAAACAAAAACAATGAAAAAGAGCGGCTGCCCGCTCTTTAATATTCTATAGGATACTGTTAAAATCCAAACCAAGGTCCTATGCTCAGAGAATAGCCTTTATATTCAGTATTTGGAGAGTTTTTGGTTTCGAAAGTATCTCCGGTCAGAGTAGTTCTCCAATCTTGATGCAATGAATAACCGTATAAATATCCACCTTCAGCTCTAAGTGATAACCAACTTAAAAGACGATACATTAATTCTACACGAGGCTGTACGAGTATATAAGATTTACTAAACGATGCATAACTATTATAATTGTTATTCATATTCTGATTTAAATTACTCCAGTCATAATCACCATCAGTTTGTGAAATTGACAGATTTTGAGATGCTCCACCTATTAAAAATCCGGGAGAAAAGATTATTTTAGAACCAAGTGCATATCGTTTATCAAGAGTAAAACCCCAAAATTTATTTCTATAACTCATTCTTCTGATAACATTTACTTCTTCTTCACCGACTTTAACACTTGTTTTTCTATTAATATCATAACCTGCAGCTGTAAGCCCTAAGAAATATCCTTTACCCACACCAATCTTACCCCCACCACCGGTCATAAATATTCCATCTTTATCTAAAGTATTGAAATTTAATGAATCTATCAATCCATTGACATCATCCATATTTAAGGCAAACCAAATTGGCATCCAAGTACCACCGCCATAACCAACACTTGATTTCTTTTTTTCTGCCTTTTTTGACTCCTGAACAACTAATTCTCCACTTTGAGTATATCTTCTGTTTCTTGAACCAAGCTCAACATCCATAGTCAATACTTTACCATCTCTGAATAATTCTAGAGTGACAATATCTCCTACAAAATAACTTTCGATTACTTGAGAAAGATGTTTATCATTTTGAATCTTTGTTCCGTTGATTGACATTAATATGTCATTATTAACAATTCGATATAATCTTGCAGGCGAATTTGACCCTGTACCGGTAATTAAAACGCCATAGTATCTGGAGGTGTATTCTAATTCTTTTGCTTTATCAAGCGTAATATTGCTAGTATAAACACCCAGATACGGCTTTTCAAATTTTGAACTGCCTGAGTCATCGGAACTTTTCGTACTGATATGAATAACAGATGAACCACTCTTGTCCATATTACCCAATATTTCTTCTCTTATGTCCTGAATAGCCTTTTTGATTTCGCCTGTAACATCTTCGGCCTCTTCATTGTCATAATAACGAGTAACCCTGAAATCTTCTGAAAAATCAAGATTAATTGCTGACATTTTAATTGGTATTACAATAGATACTATCGCTACCAAGATAATGATTACTTTTTTAAAACAGCTCATTTTATCCTCCATTCTTATTATTTTTCTTTACTTAAAAAGCATATATAGTGCCAAACTATTCTTAAAAATTATATATAACTAATAATCATGAAAGTATGGTAACAGCTTGTCAAGACATAAGCCAAAACCATACAAATAAAAATATCATTTTTATATAGACTTATATAAAATAGCCATGAAAAGACACAAAATAAGCCGAGTTTAACTTCACTACAAAATATTTAAAAAAAAGCTTTACAAAGTATATTGTAATAAGTATAATGAAACTATGGAGGAAATCATGAGATGGTTTAATTATTTTGTATTGTTCATTTTAGTTATAACGACAATATCATGCTCAAAAAAAGAAAAGGTTAAAATTGCAATAATGACTAAACTAAGTTCAGCATCAATAGTAGGTTCCAGTGAAGTAAACGCAGGAAAAATGTTTATGGAAAGACATAATATCACCGATATTGATATTTACCTCTATGATGACAAATGGTTACCGGAAGAATCTGTCAAACAGTTTAAGAAAATGAGAGAGGATGGTATTGACATTCTAATAACCAGTCATGTTTCCGGTTGTGTAATTGCCTTAGAAGATATGATTAACACTGAAGGTGTTTTTTGCTTTGTGACAGGAGCGACTACAGATGTTATTTCTAATAAAGATGATTTAATCTTTAGAAATATTCAAGATGTGATAAGTGAACAATACAGAATTGCGGACTATATCAATGAAAGATATAACAATATATTGATAATAAGAGATTTAGATAATTTTGCATATACTGAACCGGCATTAAAATATTTTACTAAAAAATATAAATCAAACAATTTCCATCTGATTGATATAAATATCTCAAACCTTGACTATGAAATCATCAGGCAAAAAATTGAAAAATTAAGCTTTGATAGTTTATATTTACTTATTGGAGGATATCAAGTTAATGCAGGCAATATTGCTCAACTTGTACATACAGTTAAACCTAATACTCCGGTCATTTACACTCCTTGGATGAAATCTCCTACTCTCTTGGAAACCGCAGGAAAATCCATTGATTCAAGTGTTATAGCTTCACACTATCCTCCCTATGGCGAAAGCCAGGAAATCATTGACTACTTAAGTGAATATCAAAATAAATTTGGCGAATTGCCTACCTATATAAGCTTAAATGTCTATACGGCTTTAGAAATAATATACGAAGCAATAAAAAAAGAAAACAAAACTCCCCAAACAATTAAAAACTATATCCTGAATAAAAGAAAATTTAATACAAGATTTGGTGAAATAGAATTTAATGAGTATGGAGATATCGACTCTCCGTTATACTTTATCGATAATATCCTCAAGGAATTCAAGAAATGAAATCAGCCAAGAAGACATTTTTGCTTATTGATTTACTAAGTTTATTAGTCATTATTATTGTTTTATCAATAACAACACATATTTTAACTAATGAAATTACCAAAGATTTCGTTAAAAGCCAATATAATGAAGCTCGAAAAACAGACTTAATCATCAAAAGCATTTTAGATAGTAAAAAATTAGAATTTAGTCATTTCTTTGAAGCAAATGACATTAAGCTAAACAATACTTTAAATCAAAACTTTTCAGATATTTTCCAAATAGATGAAGATTTTAAAGTTACGAAAATACTTAAAAAAGAAACAGGCAGCGGGGTTTTTATCGGATATGATTTTACTTACAGTAAAGCTTTTAATTTTTTTCATCAAATCCCTGATGATGAAATTGTCTTTTCAGCTATCTTTGTAACGCCTGATCAAACAGGACTGAGTATTTTCATTGCAAAAAAAGATAATGACAAAACTCTGGTTGGCAGAATTGGAATTGATTTAATAAATAGTACCTTGAAAAGGATTTCAGAATATGAACAAAATACTATAATTTTAGCGACAAAAGACGGATTTATTGTATCAAGTACCAGTGAACGGCTTCCATTTAATGTGTTACCGGATTCCGATATTGATAAATATTTTCCTGATAAAAAAATCTTCTACACCAGAATTCAAAGTGAAGTACTTGAAAATGATATGATTATCCTTAGTCCTGCAAACAGTGTTTACTTAATGATTGATATGTTCAGAAAATATTATCCGTATTTGATATTGCTGTTAATTCTCATATTTTCTTTTAAAACTAAAATGCAACTATCCTATATCTTCAAACCCTTAAAAATGTTTCTTGATACTGTCAAAAACTGGGATACAGAAATAAAACCAAATCACAACAATTTAAACCTTACTGGTTTTTATGAAATCTCAACTCTGTATAAAGCTTTCACTCATAAAAGTGAAGAAATTTCTAAATATATTGAACAGATAAAGAAAAATAATCATGAAATTTTTAAAATAAAACAATATCTTAAAAATATTATTAATTCAATGCCCTCAATGCTCATCTCTATTAATAATGATGGGATTATTAAAGAATGGAATGAGGCGGCTGTCAAATATTTTGGGATCAATGCAACAGATGCTCTGGGCAATAAATTATGGGATTTATTACCTCATCTATCCAAATATAAAGAAAGTTGTTATGATTCTATTGATGAAAATAAAGTTATTGAATACAAAAGAGAACTTCTAAGAAATGGTGAAGAAAAATATATGGATATATCCATCTTTCCATTAGCTGAAAACGGCGAAAAAAGTATGGCTATAAGACTTGATGACATTACTAAACTGGAAAAAACAGAACAAATATTAAGACAATCTCAAAAAATGGAAACAATTGGAACTCTAGCCGGCGGTATCGCCCACGATTTCAATAATGTTCTTGGCGGAATAATTGGCACAATGTCATTAATAAAACTAAAACTTATCAACACCGCAGACCTCAACCCTATTCGTGAAAAACTCCTTGAATTCATATCTATAATTGATAAATGTTCTTTAAGAGCCTCTGATATGGTTAACAACCTACTTACCATATCAAGAAAACAAGAATCAAATTTCGTCTATTTCGACTTAAATAATGCAATAAAAAGTATTAATAAAATTTGCAATAATACCTTCGACAAATCAATTACACTAAACTTTAATACATATCCAAAAGAATGCATGGTTTATGCTGATTTAAATCAAATAGAACAAGCATTATTAAATATCTGTATAAATTCAGCTCATGCTATGACATTTATGAGGAAAGCAAATGAAAAACAAGGAGGAGTCCTAAATCTCCGAATAGACAAAATTTATTCAGATAAACATTTTCAAAAAAATCATCCTGAAGCTAAAGAAATGACTACCTACTGGATTATTTCTATATCTGATTCCGGGGTTGGTATGGAACAAAAGATAATTAATAAAATCTTTGATCCGTTCTTTACTACTAAAGAAAAAGGAAAAGGTACCGGCTTAGGTTTATCTATGGTTTATAACATCATACAACTACATAAAGGATTTATTGACTTGTACTCAGAACAGGGCAATGGTACAACAGTTAATATTTATTTACCAATACCGGGCGAAGAAGCTATTAATAACACTATTCTGACACATGACAATCTAGTTAAAGGGAATGGTACTATACTCGTAATCGATGATGAACATCTGATTCGTGAAACTTATATCGAAATGCTTTCAGAATGCGGTTATAAAGTCCTATCGGCTGAAAATGGATTACAGGGAATTGAAATATATAAAAATAATAAAAACCATATCAACTTAACAATTCTCGATATGTCAATGCCTATACTCTCAGGAATCGAAACATATAAACAATTAAAAGCCTTTGACCCTCAAATTAAAGTCTTAATGGCATCCGGCTTCAGACAAGATGAAAGAGTAAATCAGGCCATAGACGCAGGAGTAAATAAATTTTTACAAAAGCCTTTCAATATTAATAACCTAAGCACTATTATTGCAGAATTATTAAAAAATTAATTAATATATCAATCACTACTTAAATTTATTTTAAAATTATTCTTGACTGGTTTAAAGAATAAGGATATAGTGACTTAAAAGTAATTATTGTGACATCCTAACTAACAGATAAAGGAATTTTATGAGAGAAAAATTATTCTTAATTGACGGAACAGCATTGGCTTACAGAGCTTATTTTGCATTTATAAAAAATCCTTTGATAAACTCAAAAGGTGTTCAGACAGGTGCAGTTTTTGGCGTAATAAAATCATTCTATAAAATTATTAATGATTTCAATGTTCAGTTTGTAGCTATTTCTTTTGATCGTAAAGAACCTACTTTCAGACATCAAATAACCGAGTCGTATAAAGCAAACAGACCACCGATTCCAAATGAGTTAATTCATCAAATAGAAGCCATAAAAAAGTTTTTTGAACTTATAGGAATCAAAGAAATTTCTCTTGCAGGTTATGAAGCTGATGACATACTGGGAACTCTGGCTAAAAGGTTTGAAAAAGAGTTTGAAGTAATAATTGTTAGCGGAGATAAAGACTTTTCTCAATTAGTAAATGAAAACATACATCTTTATGACAATAAAAATGAGATCATTCTAAGAAATAATGATATTTATGAAAAATATAGCATTAAACCTGAGCAGTTTATTGATTACCTTGCACTAATTGGAGATTCTGCTGATAATATACCGGGGGCAAAAGGTATTGGTCCTAAAACCGCTGTCAGGTTGTTAAATCAATTTGATAATATTGAAAAACTTTACCAAAACATCTCAAACTTACCTGAAAACAAAGAAAAACAAAAACTGATAGAATCTAAAGACAATGTCTTTCAATCGCAAATACTTGCAACCATAAAAACAGATGTTCCTTTAGAAGAAATCAACAAAGACTACTTCTCTTTTATTAAGGAAAATATTAACAATGCCATAGATTTGCTTGAAGAACTAGAATTAAATTCTTTAAAAAACAACTTAATTAAAACACAGCAACTCCCTGTTGTGGAAGAAATCAACGAATTATCTTATAATTTTATCTTGATTGATTCTCTTATAATGCTAAAAAATGTATTGAATGAATGTAAGACTGAAATTGTTTCCCTTGATACTGAAACTACTTCTACTAATGCAATTACTGCTAATCTTGTGGGGATTTCTTTTTGCTTTAATAACAACAAAGCTTATTACATACCTATAGATCATACTTTTGCTGATAATTTAAATTTAACTGAAGTAAGAGATATCATGTCAAAGTTTCTAAAAGACAAACTTGTTATTGGACATAATTTTAAATATGATATCCATGTTTTAACTAATCACGGATTTAAAATATCAAATAAGCTCTTTGATACAATGTTGGCTGCTTACTTGCTTGACCCGGGCAAGAATGAATACAGTCTGGACGAATGTGCAAAAAGAGAATTAAACTATAATATGACGCCAATCACAGATCTTATAGGTAAAGGGAAAAAACAAATTAGCTTCGCAGAAGTAGATGTAAATACCGCATGCGATTATGCTGCAGAAGATGCTTTGATTGGTTTTTTGCTTTATGACATTTATAAAGATAGACTTATCAAGCAAAACCTGTTCAAACTCTTTGAAGAAATTGAAATCCCACTTATCTATACTCTCCAATATATGGAAAAAAATGGCGTTTTTATCAATGTAAACGGACTGAGAAAACTCAAAAATGAAGTCTCAGCTAACTTAGAAGGTCTAACAGATACAATACATAAACTAGCAGGTGAAAGATTTAATATTAACTCGACCCAACAACTGGCTTTCATACTCTTTGAAAAACTAGGTATTAAACCAATAAAAAAGACCAAAACAGGCTATTCAACAGATATTGAGGTTCTTGAAAAACTTGCTGATGATCTAGAAATCGCACAGCAATTAATCGAATACAGACAATTAAGCAAACTGCTCAATACTTATATTGAAGCCTTACCCATGCTTGTAAATCAATTAAGTCATAGAGTACATACTTCATTTAACCAAACTATCACATCCACAGGAAGACTTTCCAGTACAAATCCAAATCTTCAAAACATACCAATCAAAAACGAGCTTGGTAGAAAAATCAGATCATGCTTTACTGTTTCAAGCCCTGAAAAGGTTATTGTTTCTGCTGATTATTCTCAAATTGAACTTAGACTATTGGCAATACTATCTAAAGATAAATCCATGATTGAAACCTTTCAAAACGAACTCGATATTCATACAAGTACAGCCGCTAAGATTTTCAACAAACATGCCTCAAATATTGATTCAAATGAAAGAAGAAGAGCAAAAGTAATTAATTTTGGAATTATTTATGGAATGGGTTCTCAATCTTTATCAAAAGAACTCGGTATAAGTACTACTGAAGCAAAAGAATTTATTGAAGAATATTTTAATCATTTCCCTACAATAAAGGCTTATATGGAAATGCAAAAAAACTTTGCTCATCAAAACATGTGGGTTGAAACCATATTCAACAGGAGACTCTATTTACCTGACATTAATTCTTCAAATAAACGACTGGTTGCCGAAGCCGAAAGAATAGCTGTTAATATGCCTATTCAAGGTTCTGCAGCCGACATTATCAAAATTGCCATGAACAATATATACAATAAAATACACAATAACTCAAAAATATCAATGCTGATTCAGGTTCATGATGAGTTAGTTTTTGAAATTGATAAGTCAATTTTAGAAGAATCAATATTATTAATTAAACACGAAATGGATCATGCGATAGGAGAAAAACATACTTCAATCGTTCCATTAGTTACTGATATTGGCTATGGTGATAATTGGGATGAAGCACATTAATGATAAAAAACACATATTTTTCAAAATTATACTTGACATTATTGTGAATTTAATTATTATAATACTATGATTACATTTATATTTCTATGATAAGGAGGAGGATTGACTTTAGACAATAAAATTAAGGTCATTGTGGTTGATGATACTGTCATATATAGAAAAATATTAAAAGATGTTTTGTCTGAAATAGATAATGTTGAAGTTACCGGCACCGCTCCAAATGGTGATTTAGCTCTACGAAAAATCAGCCTTGATCCCCCTGACTTAGTCTTGCTAGATGTCGAAATGCCTGTTATGGACGGGTTACAGACTCTTGAAGAAATCAAAAAAAGGTTTCCACAAATCGGCGTTATTATGGTCAGTGGTGTAAATGAAAGGCAAGCTGCTATTACAGTTGAAGCTCTAAATAAAGGAGCCTTAGATTTCATCCCTAAACCTCAAGGGAATGATATTCAATCAAATATTAACAGTTTAAAGCAAAGTTTATCTCCGATTATAGCCTTATTTACTACAAGAAAAACCTTATCTTCTTTTAAAAGTGGTAAAGAGTCTAAAACTTTTGTTGATACAAGTGTTGTGGAAAAAATAAAAACAACAGCTTTTAAGCCTACTACTGATTCAAGCATAACAAAAACTTTACTCAAAACTAAAATTCCTAACAAATTTGAAATACTTGTAGTAGGGGTTTCAACAGGAGGACCAAATGCTCTGGCAAAATTTATACCTTTTTTACCGGATGATTTAGGTGTGCCAATTTTAGTGGTTCAGCACATGCCTCCTATGTTTACCAAATCTCTGGCAAGCCACCTTAACACTAAATCAAAACTTGCTGTATTAGAAGCAAATGATAACGACTTGATAGATAAGAATAAAGTGTATATTGCTCCCGGCGGGAAACACATGATTATTAAAAAGGAAGATAATATCAACAAGTTATCAATTATTGATACTCCTCCTGTTAATTCATGCAAACCTTCAGTTGATGTCTTATTTGATTCAGTCAGCAAACAATATACCGGCAATGTTTTATCCGTAATCATGACAGGTATGGGCTCAGACGGTCTGAATGGAGTAAAATCACTAAAAAACATCAGCAGTTATACTTTGACCCAATCAGAAAATACCTGTGTAGTTTATGGAATGCCAAGAGCAATTGACGAAGCCGGACTTACTGACGAAAGTATTGATCTGGATAATCTCGCAAATAGAGTTGTAAGTATAATAAAAAATGGCGTTAAAAAATAAAAGATATATGGGGTACTGATGCTTAGCTCCAAAATAGCGATTAATCATGAAGAATTTGTTCTATTAAGAGAGTATATCCAACAGGAATGTGGAATTGTTGTTGGAGATGAAAAAGTTTATCTGATAGAGAGTAGATTAGCAAGATTAGTTGTCGAAACAAATTGCAAAAGTTTTAAAGAATTTTATCTAAAAGCAAAAAGTGATGTTACCAGAAAATTAAGAGATAAAATTATTGATGCTATGACTACTAATGAAACACTCTGGTTTAGGGATATGAAGCCATGGACGATTCTTAAAGAGGTTATTATACCTAAATTTATTGATGACTTAAGAACCGGCAGAAAACAAAGAATAACTATATGGTCGGCTGCATCATCAACAGGACAGGAACCTTATTCCTTTGCCATGTTGGTTGATGAAGCTCTGAGAAAAGAACCAAGAGTTAAAAGAGAGCAGTTTTATATATTAGCCACCGATATATCTCCAAGTGCTCTTTATATGGCAATATCAGGCAGGTTTAACAGTATAGCTATGGCTAGAGGTATGTTACCGGGATACAAGGAAAAGTTTTTTACTGAGACTAACGGAGTTGCTGAAATCATCCCGGAAATTAAAAAAATGGTTGTTTTTAAACAATTTAATCTCCAACATGATTTTTTAAAGATACCGTCATGTGATTTGGTATTTTGTAGAAATGTTGCTATTTATTTCTCTGCAAACTTTAAAAAAGAATTATTTAAGAAGATCTATGATAAGGTTGACAGGGACGGATACTTTTTTATCGGCTCAACTGAAAGCCTGATAGGTTATTCAGATGATTTTGAACAATTGGAATACCAAAAAGGTGTTTATTATAAACCAAAGAAATAAGGATTCAATTATGAAGCTTTTAACTGTTGACGATTCAAGAATGATTAGAATGATTATAATCAATACTATTAAATCGATGGGACTTGAAGCTCTGGAAGCACCCAATGCTGATAAGGCTTTAGAGATTCTTGAGACCGAAAGCGATAACATTAACTTAATTCTTCTTGATTGGAATATGCCGGGAATGAATGGTTTTGAGTTGCTTAAGATTATAAAAACTACAGAAAAATACAAGCATATCCCTGTTATGATGGTGACTACGGAAGGTGAAAGAAAAAATGTTCTTAAAGCTATTCAAACAGGTGC
>CAZJNG010000013.1:0-11053 GCA_964547265.1 uncultured Candidatus Cloacimonadota bacterium
CACAGATTTCGCGGATTGAGTTATTTTTAACACGGATTACACAGATTTCGCGGAATGAGTTATTTTTGACACTGATTACACGAATTTCGCGGATTGAAAAACCTTAAGATAAAAATGCAAGAATCTTAAAAAAAATCCGTGTAATCCTCTTAATCCGTGTTAAAATAAAAAAGAATCCGCGTTAAAAAATAAAAGTAATAATCCGTATTATAATAAAAAAGGAGGTCTATATGGTACTTATCGAAGAAGAAAAGACACGCAAGCTTATTGCATGTTTTTTTGAGGTTTACAATCATCTTGGTGCCGGTTTTATTGAGTCAGTATATAAGGATGCTTTAGCGTTAGAGTTTAACATTCGGGAAATACCTTTTGAAAAGGAAAAACTTCTTTATACTTACTATAAAAGTATCAAACTTGACAAGCATTTTCTGTTGGATTTTTTATGTTTTGATTCTGTTATTATTGAGGTAAAGGCGGTTTCAAGCATTCTTCCCATTCACAAGATGCAACTCCATAATTATTTAAAGGCATCGAATTTAAAAGTCGGCTTACTGGTAAACTTTGGGGAAACAAGTTTGAAATTTGAGCGAGTAATCAAGAAAGAGTAACACGGATGGAGTTATTTTTAACACTGATTACGCAGATTTCGCTGATTGAGTTATTTTTAACACGGATTACACAGATTTCGCGGATGGAGTTATTTTTAACACGGATTACACAGATTTCGCTGATTTGTCTTAACCACAAAGACACAAAGACACAGAGAAAAAAATCCGTGTAATCCGCTAAATCCGCGTTAAAGATAGAAAATAAAGAAAAAAAAGAAAGATAAAAATCCGTGTAATCTGCTTAATCCGCGTTAAAATAAAAAAAATCCGTGTTAAATAAAAAAAAATCCGTGTTAACAAAAAAAAACTTGACATTATCTCCAAACACTATATAATAGCCAAGATGTATATAGTGTTAATAAATTTATTACAAGGAGGGTCAATGAGGATATTAAAAAGCAAATTTTCAAATGTAAAAATTCAAAGGAAAGGAGTTTTATGACCTTATTTAAATCACTTAACAACAGAAGGTTTAGATTATGTATGTAAAAACAAAAAATCAAATCAATTCAATTTTCAAAGAAAAATCATCTTGTTTACAAGAGATGTTGTCAAACAACAAAAATTTTAAAACAATTAAAAAACGGAGGAAATAATGCGGAAAGTATTATTTTTACTGCTTATGATGACTTTCATCATGACAGCTTTAAATGCTCAATTACCAATTGAACAAACATTTCCATTAGGAACTGATCTTTGGGAAAATTTTACACCAATCGGTAATGTTTCGGTTCCAATTAATGGATGGCTAACATTTGCAAATGATGCTAATGTCGTTAATCCCGAATCATCTATTGTGATGGAAAATTACCATACTTTACTTCATAACTATGATGAAATTACACATTTCAAATTTGAGTTTATGTACAGAGCTACCACTGCAACTAGCAATAACACTATTGTGTTATTCAGATGGCAAGGAGATGAATATTTCAATAAAGGATATATTTTAACTATCAACAAGAATGGAACAATAACTGTTGACAGATATGCTCCCGGACAAGGTAAGCTAACTATATTCAATTCAGGAACTACACCAATTCCGGGATTTATTACAAGTAACAATGGAAGTAATGCTTTTGTTTTAACAGGACATAGAAATTTCTATTCATTACAAGTAAATAACAATGTTAGCATTTTCGAATGGGAAGATTTGTATGAAACTACAAACCCACTATTATCAATAGGAAAAATCGGTTTAGGTTATCAAAAAGAAGCTTCAACGAGTACTTTAAGATCTAACTATTTCAGAGTTTATGAATACCTAATACCACAAAATGTTAAAGCTAGAGTTCGTGAAACTGATAAAATTGACATTACCTGGAATTCTGTATGGAAAGATTCTCAAACACAAGCGGATCAATACATCTTGAGAACTTTTGTTAACTATCAGGAACAAAGTCAATATGTCGTCCCAAACTCTGAAACAGCTCATAGAATTGATTATTCAAGCAATTTAGGAACATATTCATATACAGTAGAAGCTGTTTTTGTCGGCGATAGTACACCTTTCAAAGGTCAGAGTAAAATGACCTCATTAAAAACCGTACCTGCTCTTCCTACTTCAGGTCTTGATTATGACTATGTTTTTACTAACGGTAATTTCAGAAATATCCAATTCAGATGGAATGCTGCTCCGGGAGCAAGTAGTTATAACTTATACAGAGGTAACTATGAATATCCTGTAAGCAATACAACTGCTAATGAAAGATTGATTACAAACTTTGGTAATGGTAATTATACATATCATGTCGCAGTAACTTATAATCAGATTGGTGCCTGGGAATTAGGAAATTATGACGAATCAAGCAAAATTTCCACTCCTTCTTTTACTATTAATAATACTCCACCTCTTGTTTCTGATGATAATATGTCAATAACAAAAACTTATAATGAAAACTCTGAACCAACAACTTATGATGTTACCCTCGAATGGAACAGACCTAGAAGTATCAGTGTAACAGGTTATGAAATCCAAAGAAGCAGCAATGATGGATCAAACTGGACAACTCTTGAATCAAATCATTCTGCATTAATTTTAGGATCTCTTCAATATACAATGGAATATACTGACAGCGATGTAGTAGTTGGAACTTATCTCTACAGAGTAAGACCTGTTTACGAGGGTTATACTTCAAACTCAGCAATTAATTATACAAATTTTGATGAAATAAATTTACCTGAGTTAGAAAAGGTTATGAATGTAAATGTTGAACCAATAAAAGTAGCCGGAGACCCTAACGATTACAATAACCACTGGCAAAATGTAATCACATGGGAAAACCCTGTACATGCTTCATTTACTCAAGTTTTAATTCAAAGAAAAAATGTAACTGTAATCACCAGAGTTGAGCCTGAATTTGAAACAATAGCAACTCTAGATATTACAGACAATACAACTACACCACTTCCTACAACTTATACTGATGGTCTAGAAGCTTCATATCTCACTCCCGGTACATATCAATATCAAGTTATTACTAAATATGGTACAGTTGAATTAGCTCCTGTTCCAGGTTATCTCAAAGATTCAAATCCTCAGGAAGTAGATATCGTATTAGATGTATATCAATTTGAAAACCCGGTCATTGATGCACAAGATAATGATTTCGTAATTGTTAAGTCTAATGAAGGTGCAAAAACAACTTATGATTTAGACATTATTTGGTCAAAATCAGATTATGCTGATTCTTATACTGTTGAAAGAAAAGTAAAAGACACTAATGACGACACTTATCAAAATATTAATATTGAACCAACCTTTAGTGAAATTAATTCCAAATATACTCTGACAGATGAAAATATAGATGCAGGTGAATATACTTACAGAGTCAGAGCTATTTTTAATAATGGAGATGATTATTCTGAATATGTTACCTCAAATCGTATCCTAAATCAATTAAATCCTGTAACTTCTCTTACTGCAGATATTGATGATAAAAAAATAACCTTAAATTTTATTGCTCCAAAAATGATTGATACTGATGATGTTTATACATCTTATAACAGTATGCCTCTTCAAGGATTCCATTTATATGAAAAAAGTGATAATGAGTACTCTCAAGTAACCAGTCCATTTACTTTATTTACCCCGGATATTACAACTCAAGCTGCAATTGTAATTGATAATCGAACTCAAGGCACTTACAGTTATAAAATTATGGCAGTTTACGACACAGGTATTAACAATGAAACTGAAATTACTGACATTCATGTTTCAGACTTAAATGATGTAACTATTACTGATCATGAAGTAATTTACAACAACTCTGACCACAACATAAAACTTACATGGACTACTCCAACAGGAATTCATGAACCTGCATTAATAGGTTACAATGTATATTATGATAATAATGAAGAACCATTAAATGGTGAAACATTAATAGCAAAAAATACCTTAAACTACACTGATTTAAATAACAGAGCAGCAGACACTGACCACAAATACACTGTTGTAGCAGTTTATGACGGCGGGGAAAGTACCGGTACAGAATATACTGTTAACTTTATCGAATTTCCTGCACCTCAAAACCTGACTGTAGCTAATGAAGTTATTGTTGAAAATGAAAACAGAACAGGCGACAAAATCACTCTTACATGGGAAGCACCAAAAGATGAGGAAGCAATAACCGGTAAACCTGTTATGTATTATTATTTATACACAACTCAAAGTTCAATCTCTCTAAATGTTAATGATTTAACACTAAATGAAGGTATTTTTACTTATGAAACCAATCTTAATAATTATACTTCAAGAGATTACAAAGTAGCAGCAAGATATATTGATGACAATCAAACAAATCAATCAGATTTTGTTGATTCAGACCCTGAAATAATCTGGGAGTTATTACCGGTTGAAGATCTGACCGCCAACGCAACTTTAACAGATAATCAAGTAACACTAAAATGGAAAGCAAATATAGGCGTTGCTGCTGGTATCAACGGATTTAAGTTGCAGGTAGGAACAGATGAACCAACAACACATACAGACTTAGTTGCAGATGGGGACGGTTATTACCAATATACATACAATCAAACATTTAATGAAAATACAGTATATAAAGTAACAGCTCTATATACTACAGAACAATTTGAATCATTACCTGAATCAGTATCAACTCAACTACACTCAACTCCTGCTCCAACAGCTGGTGCTATCTCAGTTGCAGGTGATATTATAACTTTAGAATGGACTGCTCCTGTATTGGTTACTAATCAACAAAGATCTAATACTAAAAACAGAACACTTGTAGGTAGAGTTCATAAAGGTTATGAATTTGGATATAAAAGTGATACAAGTAGAAGTGAGGAATATTCTACAATCACTGCAACAAGTCCAGAAGAAGTAATTGCAACTACTACCAGCGCAGCTATTACTTTAGAAACCCAAGGTACTTTTACATTCGCTATCAGAGCTACTTACGATTATCCTGATGAGACTACAGCAGTTTCTGATTGGGTACCTTTTGACCCGATAAAAAAATCTAATCTATTTGAAGTATCTACAATTTCTCATAAAATTATTTTTACCAATCTTAATCATAATATAGAACTAACATGGACTGTTCCAAGCGATATTCATGAACCTGCACTTCAAGGATATAATGTATTTTATGGTGAAGATGAAGCACCATTAAATGGAGAGACATTAATAACAAAAACAACCTTAGACTACACTGATACAGAGAACAGAGATCCTGATACTAACCACCAATATACGATTAAAGCAGTTTATGAAAATGGCGAAAGTGACGGTGAAGAATATATTGTTAGCTTTATCGAATTTCCTGCACCTCAAAACCTGACTGTAGCTAATGAAGTTATTGTTGAAAATGAAAACAGAACAGGCGACAAAATCACTCTTACATGGGAAGCACCAAAAGATGAGGAAGCAATAACCGGTAAACCTGTTATGTATTATTATTTATACACAACTCAAAGTTCAATCTCTCTAAATGTTAATGATTTAACACTAAATGAAGGTATTTTTACTTATGAAACCAATCTTAATAATTATACTTCAAGAGATTACAAAGTAGCAGCAAGATATATTGATGACAATCAAACAAATCAATCAGATTTTGTTGATTCAGACCCTGAAATAATCTGGGAGTTATTACCGGTTGAAGATCTGACCGCCAACGCAACTTTAACAGATAATCAAGTAACACTAAAATGGAAAGCAAATATAGGCGTTGCTGCTGGTATCAACGGATTTAAGTTGCAGGTAGGAACAGATGAACCAACAACACATACAGACTTAGTTGCAGATGGGGACGGTTATTACCAATATACATACAATCAAACATTTAATGAAAATACAGTATATAAAGTAACAGCTCTATATACTACAGAACAATTTGAATCATTACCTGAATCAGTATCAACTCAACTACACTCAACTCCTGCTCCAACAGCTGGTGCTATCTCAGTTGCAGGTGATATTATAACTTTAGAATGGACTGCTCCTGTATTGGTTACTAATCAACAAAGATCAAATACTAAAAACAGAACACTTGTTGGTAGAGTTCATACAGGTTATGAATTTGGATATAAAGTTATAACAAGTAGAAATGATGACTATACTCAAATCACTGCTACAACCCCAGAAGAAATAATTGCTACAACTACCAGTGCAGCTATTACTTTAGAAAACCAAGGTACTTTTACATTTGCTATTAGAGCTACTTACGATTATCCTGATGAGACTACAGCTGTTTCTGATTGGGTACCTTTTAGCCAGATAAAAAAATCTGCTCTTTTAGAGGTTACAAATTTAACTCATGTATTATCTAATGATAAAAAAGTTACTTTAAACTGGGAAAAACCAACATTGTCAGGTGAAAACGGATTTTATCAAGATGCCTTTGTTAGCTACAAAATATTTGTTGATGATGCAGAAAATCCTGTTACTACAATTACTGATTATAATACAGAAACTTACTCTTTCGATACTGCAATAGATGCTGATACTAGATATAAATACACTGTTCAAGTAGTTTATACAAATGGAATTGCTAATGAAGATGAGTACGCTGTATGGTATCAAAACTTTATCTCAAACTTCACAGCAACAAATGAAATTTTAAATAATGGAGAAAAAATTACTTTTACATGGACACATGAAGAAACAGATCCTAATCATGATGGAGATGATTATCAAACTGGATATATTATTTCAGTTATAGATGAAGATGGTAATTTAACCGAACTCATTGATACTGATTCTGACAACCTAAATTATGAATTAATGTTGATTGATGAAAATGATCCATATAACTACATTATTTCTTATGATTTAGCTCAGTTAGGATATACTGAAAAAGATTTCGTAATTCAAGTTAAATATGATTCTGAAACATTTGGCGAGTATCAGGAAGAAAGTGTGTTGTCAGAGATTAGCGCATCTACAAAAATTTACGAACTCATAGCTCCATATGATTTATCAGTAGCATATGTTAATCATAACCAAGCTACATTATCTTGGAAGCTAACTAAAGTTCATGGAGAAATCACAAACTTCAATCTGAAAGTCAACGATACAGATCCAGCAGCTATTGAAGTTACTCCATCAGATGAAACAGGATATTATTCATATACTCATACTGTTTATACTGAATATGATGATGATACAGCGTTTGCTGTTCAAACAGTATATACTTCAGGAAACTCAGCATTTAGTGATCCTGCAAGCATCGAAATCTATAATGCACCGAATCCAATGGCATTAGCTGTAGATTATGACGAAAATAATATCGATCAAGTTACTCTTAGTTGGGAAGCTCCTGATATGTACGAAATTACTACTAATCAAAGTAAGAATAATCGCAATCAATCTGAACGCTATTTAAGAGGATATCAATATGGTAAAATCAGTAATGGATCTTTCGTAACAACTCCAACTGCAATAACCATTACTTCAACTTCTGCAATTGTTAATGCAGGTTACGGCACCCATAATTATGGTATAAGAGCTGTTTACTATAGTAATGAAAATGATGCTTATGATGTTAACTTATTCTGGCATTCAAAAATAGTTGCTTTTGATGAGTTTTACCTTTCTCCTATTTATGAAGTATCTAATATTAGTCATACAAAACATTTAGAAAATTCAGATTATATAATTAAGTTAAAATGGGATGAACCAACCGGTCAAGATTATAATACTTTAGCACTTAAAGGATATAATATTTATTTAGGAACTGAAAGCCCAAATACTAATGGTTTAAATTCTAAAAACAACCTGATATCACAAAAATTTGTTAGTAATAGAGGTCAAGTTTCAAATTATACCTGGGGTACTGCTCTGAATGAAAACGAATTAATTGCTAAATCAGATAATGGTGAAATTAAGTATGAATTTACAGTTCCAGAAGAAGATTATATAGCAATTGATGGAAAATATGTTTTCAAAGTAGAAGCTGTTTATTACAGTAAATCAAGCACCGGTGTAGAGTATGAAGTTGATTTTGTTAAATACCCTGCGCCTGAAATAGCTTTAAATCAACACCAATTACTGCCTGATGGATTGAATGAAAATGCAACATACGATCTAGTAAGTATAACTTCTATTACAGGTCAAGATCTCTTTGATAGTAGCAAATACTTAATGCATGTTTTCTTTGACGGTTCAACTGTTCAGAATGCTGGAATGACTTTCAACGATTTCCCTGTTAACAATTCCATCAATTATGCCCAATATCTTACTTATCAAAATTATGCTGATGTTAAAGTTAAAGCAAATTATGGTAATAATAATTACTCTGAATACTCTAACACTATCAGAATCTACAAACTCAAAGCACCTACTGATCTAGTTGCTTCAACAACAAACACTACAGATGAAGTTACTCTTACTTGGAATGTGGATCTGCCTGAAGGCTTTGACTTTGATGATGTAATTGATGGCTTTAACATTTATGAAACTTCCGGTTTATTTAGTGCTACTGAAGGAAAGATAACTGTAACTCCTACTCTTTCTGGTAATGAAGTCTCTCATACTCTTAATATTGGATGGGATACTGAAAGAACATTTAAAGTTTCAACCATTTTTAAATCAGGTGAAAGTGCAAAATCAAATGAAGCTACAGCTAAAATACATTTAACTCCGGCTCCTGTTGTTGTATCAGCAAGTAATTTTGCCAGAGAGGTAACTTTAGAATGGGAAGCTCCTGTTTTAACAACCACAAATAACAGAGGATCTATAACCTCAACAAGAGAGTTGTTAGGTTACAGACTGTATTCATCTGACACAACTACACCAGGAGCTATTACAGCTTCTACTGCAGTAGTTGTAACAAGTAATAATGTAACATTAGATGAATCTACTTCATGGTATAGTACCCTTGGAAATGGAAATCTTCAAGCAATATTTGAATATCCTTCTACAGGTGAGAAGACTTTCTATATCGGTGCATACTATGAATTAACAGATAGTGAAGAGAGTGTATCGTATGAAGTAGTTATTGCTGCATCAGCATTTGAAACTCTAACTCTGACTAATTTTGCAAAAGTCTGGTCAGGAAACGGTTTCCAACATATGAACTTCTTCGTACATGATGTTGATCAAACAATTGGTATTGATCGTATAGGTTTCGGATTAGCTGTTGGTGATGAGATCGGTGTCTTTGCAAAAAATGAAGAAAATGAAGAAAAATGTGTAGGTGTTACTATTATTACTCAAAATATATTAGATGCATTTAATCAAGATCCTACTGTTCCTATCAAAGTTGTAACTTCATTACTAAATGAATATCAAGACGGTTTTAATAATGGTGATGAAATCATTGTAAAAATCTGGGATAATTCTGCAGAAACCGAGATAACTTCTATCTTTAGAGATATCTTTATGCATAATGGAAATCCAATCGCTGCTTCAGCTGATATAACATTTGCTCCAAATGCTGTTGCACACATGAATTTAATTCCTGCAGATGGTACAGCAAATCAGACTTTAACCCTTATACCGGGTTGGAATATTATTTCAACAAATGTTAATTTGGGGAACGATGATAACAATAGACTAATGACCACTGCCTTTGGTAATTTATTTTATGAGGATAGTTATGCAAACAGTAATATCAAAAAAGTAATCCCTATGCTTCCTCAAGCTCCAATCGCATATGTTAGCGATGCATGGACTGGTACAGGCTTAGACTTCAATTTCAATCAAAGTTACAGAGTCTATATTGACGCTGAAAACGATGAAGAGTTAACTCTTTCAGGAAGTACTGTCAGAAGCGGTATTCAAGCAGACATGGAATTAACAGTAGATCAAGCAGGTTGGTATTTATTTGGTGTTCCTTATGAATATAATATTGCAAAACTTGAGCTTGGATTCCCAATATTTACATTCTTTGGAAACAATTATGACAAAATTGACAGAATCCTTGATCAAGCCGGAAATTTATGGGAAAGACCACTATATTCAAAAAATAATACAACAGTACAGGAGTTTGAAGTTCTTACCCCCGGACAAGGATATTATGTTTTCGTAAATGCTCCGTTTACTAATAACAAGCATGTATATGAAAGAATTACACTAATCAATAAATCAACATCTTCAGAAGAAGAACCAATAGTTCTTAATCCTACTCATTTTACACCTGTTTGGCATGGTAACGGTTCATTACATCATAATACTATCATTCGTATTGATGAACTTTTCGCAAGCGTAATCAACGCTAATTCAGAAATTGCTGTCTTTGATGGTAATGTCTGTGTAGGTGTTAGTGTTTATAATGAACAAGAAAATTACATAACAATCAAATCATCACTTGCTGATGAATTCCAGTCCGGTTATACACCCGGAAATAATCTTAGTATTAGAATCTGGAATGTAGATACTGAAACTGTAATTGTAAATCCTACTTTAGAACTTATCTCCGGTTCATTTGAGTTTGGTGTTATGGGCAGAACAGAAATCAGAATCAGTGATTTCACTTCACAAGATGAGATTGTTGCTATCCCTGTTATTACTGAAATCAGTGCAATCTATCCTAACCCATTTAACCCAACTACAAATATCAAATACAGTTCAGCTGTTGCAGGTAATGTAATCCTTGTTGTTTACAATGTTAAAGGTCAAAAAGTAGCAACCTTAGCTTCCGGACATCACGAAGCAGGTCACTATAACATCATCTGGAATGGTACAGACCATAATAACAAAAAAGTAGCATCAGGTGTTTACTTCACCAGATTAATTACTCCTGACAAACAGGTTGTAAGAAAAATGGTAATGATGAAATAAACCGTTGATAACACGGATTTTAAGGCAGGGGTAAAACCCTGCCTTTTTTGTTAACACGGATTTGTCTCACGCGAAGACGCGAAGACGCGAAGAATATTTTTTTATTTTAACGCGGATTACGCGGATTTCGCGGATTAGGAGTTTTTATTTTAACGCGGATTACGCAGATTTCACGGATTAGGAGTTTTTATTT
>CAZJNG010000013.1:11153-14873 GCA_964547265.1 uncultured Candidatus Cloacimonadota bacterium
GAGTTTTTATTTTAACGCGGATTACGCAGATTTCACGGATTAGGAGTTTTTATTTCAACACGGATTACGCAGATTTCGCGGATTGAGAAATTTTTAACACGGATTACGCAGATTTCGCGGAATGAAAGACCTTAAGATAAAAAAATACAAGAATCTTAAAAAATCCGCGTAATCCGTGTAATCCGCGTTAAGATAAAAGAATCCGCGTTAAAGAATGTTTTTTATTTTAACACTGATTTCGCAGATTTCACGGATTAGGGAAACCTTTAGATAAAAATACAAGAATCTTAAAAAATCCGCGTAATCCGTGTAATCCGCGTTAAGATAAAAGAATCCGCGTTAAAGAAAAAAGAAAATCCGCGTTAAAAAAAAGAAATCTGTGTTTAAAAAGTGCTTGACAATAATTTGCATTGAGTTATAAATGAAATCAATAATAAGGAGTTCTAATGAAAAAAGTTTATATATTAATATTTTTATATTTATCCGTGTTTTCAGTTATAAATGCACAAAATCATTTTACACCTGTTTGGTCAGGTAATGGTTATAATCAAATGGATTTTTATATTCGGTCTGCTACAATCAACAATGTTGATTTAAGTTTTGGAGATGAGATTGGTATATTTGATGGAAATTTATGTGTAGGTGTATTATACATTAATGCTCCGATTACAGAAGTAACTCATTTTATAGCTTCTATGAATGACCCTTTCGTACCGGGAGTCAATGGTTATACACCGGGTAATCCGATTACTTTCAAGATTTGGCATGCAAATACTCAAACTGAATACACTCTTTTATCTGATGATTTTACAATCACACAAGGCAATCCTGTTTTTTCAGTCTTTGGAACATTATTTTTCAGGATACATGCTCAGGTTTATCTGCCTAATGCCTATCAGATAACTCTAATCAGCAGTCCGGAAGAAGGCGGACAAGTCATCGGAGCCGGTCTCTATAATGCTCAAAGTCAGGTTCAAGTGAGGGCAATTCCCAATGAAGATTTCGTTTTTAATAACTGGAAAAATGGTATTTTCATTGTAAGCAGTTCAGCTATATATAATTTCATTATGCCTGCCAATAATTTAAGTTTAGTAGCAAATTTCTCAGACTTATATAATGAATTAAGTTTAGCAGTAGAACCGGAAAATGCAGGAACAGTCACAGGTGCAGGCGTTTATAGAGCAGGTGTACAGGTTACGATAAATGCAGAGGCTAATCAGGATTTTATCTTTTCAGCATGGAAACTTGATGATGAGGTAATTAGTACTCAAGCGAATTACACTTTTATTATGCCGGCACAGGCATTAAATGTGACAGCTCATTTTGAGAATGTATTATATGATTTAGATATTGAAGTTCATCCTGAAGAGGCAGGGACTGTTGAAGGGCATGGCTCATATATGTCCGGCCAGGAGGTTCAGGTCTCTGCAGTTTCAAATACAGGTTTTAGTTTTGAAAGCTGGACAATCAATGATGAAGTAATCAGTGAATCTCAGAGTTTTATCTTTACAATGCCATCGAATGAAGTAACTTTAAAAGCAAATTTTATTGAGTTATATTATAATCTATCAGTAAATATTATACCGGAAAATTCAGGCAATATTCAAGGTGAAGGAGATTTCACATACGGTACAACAGTAAATCTAACTGCAACGGCAAATCAGCATTACAGTTTCATAAGCTGGGTGAAAGAGGGCGTAGTTTTAAGCCATAACATTAATTTAATATATACTATGCCGGCTGAAAATGTCGTACTTACTGCTAATTTTGAGCCTGTTTTATATGAAGTAAATTTATCTTCTAACCCTCAAGACGGTGGGACTGTATCAGGAAGTGGAGAATTTGTCATTGGAACAGAGATTGATATTTCAGCCCAAGCAAATGAACATTATCATTTTTTATACTGGAAAAACTCAAGTGGTGAGATAGTCAGTGAAAGTGCTGATTTTAGCTATATCGTAGAGGGGTACAATCAAAGCTTAACGGCATTCTTTACTCCTGTTCTGTATAATTTAGTCTTAGAGGTTGAACCTGAAAATACAGGTAGTGTGTCCGGTGAAGGCTCATATAGTTATAATCAAAATGTTAATATTTCTGCACAGGCTAATCAGAATTATCACTTTTTATACTGGCAGAAAGATACACAAATTATCAGTTACTCGGCAGATTATCAGTATCAAATGCCTGGAGAAAACACAACACTTGAAGCTGTTTTTGCCCCTGATAGTTATATCGTAACAGTTAATCTCAATCATCAGGAAGCAGGTAGTATTACCGGCGAAGGAGAGTATATTGTTGGTGCAGAAGTTCAACTTGAAGTATCTGTTAATGATGGTTGGATATTTTCTCATTGGTCTTTAGATGAGCAGATTGTGTCATATTCTACTCAATACTCTTTTACAATGCCGACTAGTAATGTTGTTTTAGAGGCAGTTTTTGAAGAGATAATTTTAAATGATTATACAGTGTATGTCAACATAATACCGGAATCATCAGGCTCTGTCACCGGTGCAGTTTCATATCAGGAAGGATCACAAGTAAGTTTAGAAGCTATCTCAAGTGAAGAGTATTATTTTCTTTATTGGAAGCATAATAACGAGATAATCAGCCAAAATCCGGTGTTTAATTTTTTCATGCCAAGTGAAGATTATTATCTGGAGGCACATTTTGAAGAGATACCACCAGAAATTTACAACCTAAGTTTAAATTCCTTTCCTGCTAATAGTGCAGTAGTTACAGGCGCAGGGCTATACAATGCAGAAGAAAATATTGTAGTATCAGCTCAAACAAATCCCGGTTTTGTGTTTCAGCATTGGAAAGATAACAATGAGATTGTTAGTTATGAAGCAAGTTTTACCTATACAATGCCGGAAAGAAATGTTAGTCTGACAGCTCATCATAATCCACTTTATACTGTACAAACAATAATTAATCCTGAAAATTCAGGACAAACTCAAGGTCAGGGACAATATCAACCCGGTGAACCTGTTAATTTATCAGCTGTCCCAAACGAAGCTTTCCACTTTGTAAACTGGAAAATTAATCAAGAGATAGTTAGTTCTAATAGTAATTATTCATTCTTAATGCCAACAGAAAACTTAATAATTGAGGCTAATTTCTCATTGATTTCTTATAATGTAAACATAATCAGCAGTCCGGAAAACGCCGGTAATGTTTTTGGTGCAGGAAATTATCTGCCCGGTGATACAGTTACTATTGAAAATACTGCTAATCAGGGATTTAGGTTTTTACACTGGAAACTATTTGACTTTGTTATAAGTTCAGACTTAGCTTATACCTTTGAAATGCCGGCTAATAATCTAAACTTTACAGCAGTTTACCTACCGGAATATACTTTGCAAATTGATATACTGCCTGCTAATGCAGGAACTACAAGCGGGCAGGGTGTATATTTGGAGGGAGAGCAAGTATTAGTGGAGTGTCAGGTCAATGATGGGTATATATTTCAAAACTGGACGATAAACAATCAAATCATTAGTGAAGAAATATCTTTTTTCTACTCAATGCCTGCAAACAATGTCGTATTGCAAGCTAATTTTTTAACACAATATCAACTGGATTTAGATGTAAATCCTGTTAATACAGGCATAGTTAATGGAGCAGGAGTTTATCATGAAGGTCAAATGGTAGAAATCTCTGCTACACCTGCAGAACATTATTATTTCTCTAACTGGACACTGAATAATCAGATAATCAGCA
>CAZJNG010000014.1:0-14796 GCA_964547265.1 uncultured Candidatus Cloacimonadota bacterium
AAAGATACTACTTATGAATTAGCAATGATTTTAAGAATACCTTCTCCTTCTGAAAAAACTCAAAAAGAAGCTTTAAAAAAAATTGAACTGATTCAAAAGAAATTAAATCAAGGTGAGGATTTTGCATTATTAGCTGAACAATTTTCTGAATGTCCAAGTTCACAAGTTGGAGGAGATTTAAATTTCTTTACTAAAGGTATGATGGTAAAAGAATTCGAAGATGCTGCCTTTAAACTACAAATTAATCAAATTTCTCCAATAGTTAAAACTTCTTTCGGATATCATTTAATAAAAGTAACTGATAGAAATGATGATGAAATTAGAGCAAGTCATATATTAGTTATGCTTAATGAATCACAAGAGGATATTGAAAGAGAAAGATTATTTACTGAAGATTTACATAATAAACTATTAAATGATATTTCTTTTGCTAATCTTGCTATAGAATTTTCACATGATACTGAATCAAGAAATAAAAATGGAGTGATAGGAATCTTAACACAAGATGAATTTCCTGCTTGGTTTAAAGACGAAATAATAGGTTTAAATGTTGGTGAGTTTACAAATGTACTTGAATATCAAAACATGTTTTATATTTTCAAAAAAAATGAATCTTTTCCACCTAGAACTATGGATTTCAATGAAGTAAAACCAATTATTCAGGAAATGTTGTATAGAGATAGACAGATTGAATTGTATGAAGAATGGATGAATAATTTAAAAAAAGAAATTTTTGTTCACATTTATGAGGAAAGATTAAATGCTTTTAAATAAGCTTAAGACATATATATTTACCTTACTGTCAACCTTTTTGGGAATTGGATTCTTTCCTTTTATGAGTGGCACTGTTGCCAGTATAACTATTGCAATTATTTGGTGGTTAGTACCTGATTATTATTTTTATAATCCCATTGAAAAAATTATTTACTTTGACTCTTTTTTTTATTTTTCAATTGTATTAGTTATTTTTAGTTTAATTTCTGTATATATTAGTTCTATAAGTGAGAGAAAATTTGGACATGATGCTTCATGTATTGTAATTGATGAAGTAGTTGGTTACTTGTTTGCTGTTATTTTTTTACCAAAAACTATCATGATTACTATTTATGCCTTAATATTATTCAGAATTTTTGATATAAGTAAACCTCTTTTTATCAATAAATTACAGAATCTACCCGGAGGTTGGGGAATCGTCTTTGATGATATTGCAGCAGGTATTGCTTCCAATATAATCCTACAAATATTACTTTTAATAAAACCGGAATTTTTTAAATAAATAATCAAGGAGAAATAATGTATTTATTTTTATTACAAACTGCAGCTGATTCATCAGCAAATAGCCAATCTGCTCAATCAGGTATTTTTGGAATGTTAATTCCTTTCATACTTATGTTTGGTGTGTTATATCTTTTAATAATTAAACCTCAACAAAAACAAAAAAAAGAACACCAATCTATGCTTGATAACCTCAAAATCAACGATAAAGTTATTACAAGTTCAGGAATTATCGGAAAAATTACAGCTATTAAAGAAGATAAAAATATTATTGTTATCAGAGTTGATGAAACAACTAATACAAAGATTGAATTTCAAAAATCTTCAGTTGTCGGAATAATTGAAAAAGAGGAGAAGAATGCCTAACCTTTTGAAAATTATCCATTATAATGATGAAATTCTAAGATTAAAATCAGAACCAATTAAAGAATTAACTCCTGAAATCTTATCATTTATAGATGATTTAATTTTTACAATGTATGAAAAAGACGGAGTTGGATTGGCAGCTCCTCAGGTTGGAGTATCAAAACGAGTTTTTGTTTGTGATCCTGAATATTCTAAAACAGATAAAAAAAATCCAATCGTTATTATTAATCCTGAAATTATTAGTTATAGCGATGAACAAGATGGGGAAGAGGGATGTTTATCTTTACCTAACATATTTGAAAAAGTTACAAGATTTAAAAATATAAAAATTAGCTATAGAGATTTAAAATGGAATCAAAAAACTTTAGAAACTACTGACTTATTTTCTGTTATTATTCAACATGAAAATGACCATTTAGATGGTATCTTATTCATTGATAGAATTTCAAAATTAAGAAAAATGTCTATTGGACTTAAACTTGCACGACTTGCTGAAAGAACTAAAAAAGAAAAATTAACATAAGAACATTAAGCAATGAATAAAATAAAGAATATTGTTTTCATGGGTACACCCGACTTTGCCATTCCTTCTTTAGATATTTTAATTAAAAATAACTACGCTCCTTGTTTAGTTATTACTCAACCTGATAAGCCTAAGGGAAGAAAACTTATACCTCAATCTCCTCCAGTAAAGATTTTTGCAAATAATTATAGTATTCCGGTTTTACAACCTGAAAACATTAATAATTTAGATGTTATTCGAACAATAAAAAATGTTAAGCCTGACTTGATTATAACAGTTGCTTATGGTATGTTTCTAGGAAAAGAATTAAGAACCTTATGTCCTTATGGAGCCATTAATTTACATCCTTCTTTATTACCTTTACATCGAGGTGCTGATCCTGTTAGAAATACTTTATTATATAATGATTCAATCTGTGGTGTCTCTGTATTTTTTATATCTTCAAAAATGGACAGTGGTAATATTATTCTACAAAGAAATTTTAATATTGATGATAATTATAATTACTCCGAACTTAGTTCTTATTTAGCTAGTAACGGAGCTGAAGCAGTCTTAGATTCTATAGCAATCTTAGAGAGAAAAAGTCTAAAGTTTAAAGATTTAAAAAATTCTTTTCCTAAACAGGATAATTTAATTGCTACTTACTCATCAAAACTTATAAAAACTGATACTTATTACTCAAATACGTTTACTGCTAAGGATTTAAATATTAAAGTAAAATCATATAGTTATGAACCCGGTTTTGTTTCCTTTTTTAGGAATAAAAGTCTTAAAATTCTAAAAGTTAAAATATTAGATACTATCTCGAATATATCTCCGGGAACTATAGTTAATCTAGTCAAAAATATTGGATTTATCATTAGTACATCAGATTATGATGTTTTAGTTGAATCAGTTCAACCTGAAGGGAAAAAAATAATGACTGCTTGGGAATTTAATATAGGAGCTCGAATTGAAATTGGAGAAAAGATTGAATCACCAGTTTAAGTTAAATACCAAAGGTAAGTTTCCTTTCTTAATTTTATCGACTGTAAGCCTTGTTTTGCTTATGTTTTTGACGACTGTGGTATGGTGGTTTATTTCTCCTCGATTACATGAAATATCGTCATTTATCGCTGTTTTTTCATTAACAGTGTTAAGGTTGTTTTATATATCTGTCATTTTAGGGATCATAGCTATTTATCTCTCTTGTTATTGGAATTTTTCAATTTCAGTTTTTAATAAGTTTATTCGATTTTCCATCACTATCCTATTTCCTGTTAATGTATTGTTAGGCAAATTATTAGGTATCTCTAAAGATTATATTAGGACTTCCTTTGTATCAGTTAATAATTCTTTTTTAAATATCAAAAAACATAAGTTTCATAGTAAAGATATATTAATTTTATTACCTCATTGTATTCAAAATTTTGATTGTAATTATCGTATTACCAACAACATCAATAACTGTGTAGAGTGTGGCAAATGTAAGATAATGAATTTAAAACACTTAGCAAATAAATATCATGTTAATATTGCAATAGCAACCGGAGGTACATTAGCTAGAAAAATAATTGTTCAAACGCGTCCGAAATGTATAATTGCAGTTGCTTGTCAAAGAGATTTAGTTGACGGTTTATTAGAAGTTTTTCCTATCCCTGTGTATGGTGTTTTAAATGAAAGACCTTTTGGACCATGTGTTAATACAACTGTTAATGTCAATCTTATAGAGGATTTTTTAAAAAATTTTATAATGGAGGAAAAATGAGAAAATTAATAATAGGCTTATTCATATTATTACTGTCGTTTAATTTAAACGCTGTTTATCTTTATACTGTTGAGAATCCTACTTGTGGCGTTTTAAGTAAAGGAGAAGCACGAATCTTTCAGAAAGTTTACAAAGAAAACGGAATGATGATTGGTACGGAAGTAGGATTATTTGACAATTTTGCTTTTGGTGTATCTTATGGAGCAGAGCATCTGGTAGGTGATCAAAAACCTGAATGGCATAATAAAGTTGATTTTTATGCAAGATTTAGATTCATACAGGAAACAATTCATTATCCGGCTTTTGCAATAGGTGTAAATACTCAAGGTCATGGTGTTTATTATAATGATCGGAAAAGATATGATATTAAATCAAAAGGAGCTTATCTAGTCGCTTCAAAGAATTATAGTTTTATGGGATTGATTGGATTTGATGCCGGAGTTAATTATACTTTCGAAGATGAAAAAGATTACGATAATACCAATATAGATTTATTTACCGGAGTATATAAAACTATTGGACAAAATCTAACGATTTTTGCAGATTATTCTTTTGGATTAAATGATAATGATGATAATAGTGATTTAAGTGGTAGAGGTAAAGGATATTTTAATACTGCTGTTGAGTTAAAGATTTCTGAACAATTAACAATAAAACTTCTTTTACATGATTTGTTTAAAAATAAACCTCAAACAGAAGTATTTGACCGTTCCTTGTTGATAGATTACAGATGGTTTTTTTAGGAGAATATAATGGATAAGAAGAAGAAAAGCGGTTTAACAAAGAAAAATTTTTATTTATTACTTTTAAGTCTGATTATATTAATTATCGGATTTCTAGTTATGAATACCGGTGATATAACAATATCTCCAATTTTACTGATAATTTCTTATTTAGTGATAATTCCTATAGCTCTTATGGTAAAATTTAAGAATGATTAATTTACAAGAACAGCTAATAGATTTACAAGGAAATCTAAAGTTTTCTGCAAATTCTATTGTTGAAGGTTTTATTTCCGGACTGCATAAATCACCATATCATGGGTTTAGTGTTGAATTTTCAAATTATAAATCTTATTCAGCCGGAGATTCTATTAATTTAATTGACTGGAAGGTTTATTCAAAAACGGATCGTTATTATATTAAAAGATTTGAAGAAGAAACAAATGTGAGAGTGCATTTTTTATTAGATATAAGCAAGTCAATGTCTTTTTCTTCTCATAATATAGTTAAAATCGATTATGCAAAATTACTGGTTGCTTCTTTAATGAATCTTTCTTTTAAACAAAGAGATGCAGTTGGATTAATTACTTATAATGAAAAAATCATAAACAACTTACCGGCCAAATCTAAGACAATCTGGTTTACCCAATTATTGAAAACATTAGATAATATTAAATGTGAAGATTCAACTAATTTAACTGATACTATTTTTGCATGTGCTGAAAAGGTTAAAAAGAGGTCTTTATTTGTTATTGTTACTGATTTCTTAGATGATTTGGAATCAATTAATAAGGCTTTAAACTATTTAAAATTTTCAAATCATCATTGTATTTTATTTCATATATGTGATAATATTGAACTTAATTTTAATTTTAAAAACGATGCTGAATTTATTGATATGGAGGATGCTTCAATATTAAAAATCTCACCTCAGCTTATTCAGAAAGACTATCTTAATCAATATAATATGTTTCACGTGAAACTTAAACAAATAATAGAAAACCTCAAATATGAGTATTATCAAGTAAACACTTTAACTCCCATAGAGTTAGCATTAAAACAATTTTTCTGTTCAAGAACTACCCGGTTTATTTAGTTTAAATATTTAATCCAACAATACACAACACTAGTAGTAAATATGTTAAAGCACGCTTTTTATCTATTCTCTCTTTCCACATTATTAAATCAGCAGAAATACTTAAAACAATAATTGAAGATGCGTGTAGTGGGTAAGCTATCGTACCGGGAATTACTGTTAACGCTTTAAGTAAAAATATTGAGGTTAATTGATTTGGTACTCCCAAAATCATTCCTTTAAAAAAATCAGAATATGAGAACTTAATTTTATTGTAGATAATTATAAAAGTATTCGTAATGAACGCAGACAAGAATAAAACAAACAGAAAAAGTTGTGGGGTATTTTGACCATAAGAGTCAAATACTTTCATACTGAAATCAATTATTCCCGATAGACTAAACAAAAAGACTAACCAGCTTAATTTTATTTTCTTGTCATGTTTGGCTAAGGAATAAATTAAAAAAATAATGCCGATTATAATTAAATACTTATATAAAGACAAGTATTCTTTAAAAAGAATTAATGATAGTACAGTAGGTATTATTAAGGCTAGTCTCATCATCGAGACACTTAAAGAAATTCCATTTAGTTTAATGTTTTTCTGGAAAATAAAGAAAGTAAGTAAGAATAAAATTCCGTTTATTATTGCTAATATGATATCCCAATGAATAATTAACTCATACGAACCTTTATTTTGGAGAAGACTAAATACACACGCTATAAGATAATTACCAAAAAAGATATTTATGAAGTTTATGTTATTTGACTTTTGATAATACTTGATTATATTAGCAATAAAAACAGAAAATATTACACTTATTAACAGGTTTTGCATTATAGGAGTTGTGTTTTATTGCACTTTTTAAGATATTCTACTGTTTCTTTTACTGTCTCAGATTGATTATTAGTGGTTAATAAGATTGAGTCGGGTGTTTCAACGAGTACAATATCTTGCAGACCAATAATACTTACAAATTTTTCTGAAAACACACTAACATTATTTGCATTGATAGCACAACCTTCATTTTGAAAGTAATTATTATCAGTATCTTTTTCCATTAAGTTTGATAAAGAGTACCAATTACCTACATCACTCCATTGGAATTTAGCAGGTATTACTTTAACAGAGTCTGATTTTTCCATTATTGCTATGTCAATTGGAAGCTTACTGATAGTTTTATAAATAGTTGTTTGTTTTTCTATGTCAATTTCTTCAAGAACTAATCTTGCTACATCGAGAATATCTTTGCAGTGGATCTCGAAATTATTAATAATTGCTGATAGTTTCCAACAAAACATACCGCTATTCCAATAGAAATTACCTGATTTTAAAAACTTAACGGCTGTTTGATAGTCAGGTTTTTCCTTAAACTGTTTCACGTGAAACGCATTACCTTGAGCAGCGTTGTCAACTTCGATATATCCGTAACCCGTAGCAGGATACTCAGGATTTATCCCGAAAGAAAGTAATGAGTTTTGGCTAGCCGGCTCTATTGCCTGTTGTAATGTTTCGGAAAAAAGTTTTGAATCAGGGATGTAATGATCAGCCGGAAGAATGTAACAGATTTCATCAATATCATATAATTTGCTAAGATAAATTGAACTTAAAGCTATACATGGAGCAGTATTCATCCCACAAGGTTCAATTATTATTTGAGTTATTGAAAGTTCCGGTAAATGCTCCATTGTAAGTGCTACCTGTGCTTGAGTTGTTACAACGAAAATATCTTCAGGAGAAACAAGGTTGAGAAGTCGTTCGTAAGTAAGTCTGATCATGCTTTTATTATTGAATAATTTTAAAAATTGCTTGGGGTTGTTGTTTCTACTTAAAGGCCAAAACCTGGTACCTGAACCGCCTGCCATGATTACTGCTATCATAATTGCTCCTTATTGATAAATTATATTTACATTTGATGGTATGATGAAAGATTCTATAGTTTTAGAAAGTCGAGAATTAAGTTTTTGCTCAGAAAAGTCGAGAGTAACGACATTATCCATGTCATCAATATAAGAAATTCTTGTAATTAATTCGGTAGTTGCATCAATAAAAATATGTAATTCTTTCAGAGGTTCTATTGGTTTGAGGATTTGATAATGATGCAGATTGTCAATCTTTTTAATAAATTTAGAGTCTTGAGAAACTAAGGAATGGAAATGTAAAAGGGTTGTAATTACTTGATTATTACTTTCAGTTATAAAGGCAGTATTCTCATTTTTTGAATAAATAGTAAGAAACTCGTCAGTAGCTTTAATAAATTGATAATGCGGTTTAGTATATTCGATAACTAAATTTGTGTTATTAATAAAAAGTTTACCATTGGATACGAGACTAATATCTTGAAGAGTAAAATTATTAGTTTGTGATAAATTAGATTCCAGTGTCTTGATTTCTAAATATTTTGTTTTTACTTTTTCTAAAAGTTGATCCGAAAATAAGTTAAAAAATGAAAAAATTAAAATTAAACTAAGAATGTATTTTTTCATAAAATGCATCAATATCCTCCTTGCTCATAAGTACTTCTCTCGATTTACTGCCGACATGGGGTCCTATAATGCCGGCTTGTTCGAGTAGATCTATAAGTCTGCCGGCTCTTGCGTATCCGATTTTAAAATGTCTTTGCAGCATAGAAACTGAGGCAGTATTTGTTGAAACAACTAATTTTGCTGACTCAGGAAACAGTTCGTCATCGTATTCAAAATCATTAATATTAATTTCATCCGGTTTGTTCATGATTATATCTAATTTTGGTTTTGGTTGAGTTCTTAGGTATTCAACTAATCCTTCTATTTCAGAATCACTTAAAAATGCTCCGTGAATTCTTTCCGGGTTTGCCTTACCGGGAGGTAAGAAGAGCATATCACCTCGTCCTAGTAGTTTATCTGCACCGGTTGAATCTAAAATAACTCTTGAATCTACTTTTGAGGAAACTCTAAAAGCAATTCTTGCAGGGAAATTTGCTTTGATTACTCCGGTTATAACTTTAATCGAAGGTCTTTGAGTTGCGAGGATAAGGTGAATACCAACTGCTCTAGCCATTTGAGCGAGCCTGGCAATTGGTAGTTCAATTTCTCTTCCGGCAGTCATGATTAAATCTGCAAACTCGTCAACTACCAATACTATGAAAGGCAAGATAGATTGTTCATTATCATCTGAAAGCTTATTATGTTCTTTAATCTTTTGATTAAAGCTAACCAGATCTCTTACCTTAGCTTCTTGTAAAAGTTCATATCTTCTTTCCATTTCATAAACTGCCCAGTTAAGAGTATTTAGAGCATCATCGGGGTCAGTCACAACATTTTGGATAAGATGGGGGATACCTTCGTATCCTGAAAGTTCAATTCGTTTAGGGTCAATCATGACTAATCTGACTTCTTCGGGACAGCAGCGAAGCAGTAAAGAGCAAATAATCGTATTGATACAAACGCTTTTACCTGAGCCGGTAGCTCCGGCAATTAGTAAGTGAGGCATTTTAGCTAAATCTGTAACTATAGGTCTGCCGGCTATATCTTTACCAAGAGCGACAGAGAGTAAGGCATCGGTTTTATGCATTTCAGAAGACAGAAAAATATCTCTCATATAAATTACATCGGCTAGTTTGTTTGGTATTTCTATACCTATTAAACCTCTTCCGGGAATAGGGGCTTGAACTCTGATACTTCTTGCCTTTAGTGCCAGGGCAAGATCATCGGATAAGGAAACAAATCTATTTACTTTAATACCGGGTGCAGGTTCTAATTCATATTGAGTAATAATTGGTCCGACATTAACATTTAAAACATTTGCTTCGATTCCAAACTCCATTAGTTTGTCTTTTAAAATTTGAGAGATATTTTTAATTTCTTCTTCAAGTTTTACTTTGTCTATAAATTTATCTGAAATCGGTTTTGAAAGAAATGATTCAACATCAGGTTTTAGATATTCTAGACTGTCTTCAAATAAGGGTTTAGATTTTGCAGTCCGGTTGGCTGAATTATGCGAAAATTGTTCTTGTGAGACATTGGGTATTTGTTCGGTTAAATTTATTTGATATTCAGCCGTTTGGAGGGTGTCTTTTTCTGTATCATTTACTGTAATTTTATCAGATATTATATTTGTTGGGATATTTTCTGATTGAGGTTGAGAACTACTTATATTTTTAGCCTCAATAATTGTATCGGTAGTTTCAAGAATTATTTTTCTTTTCTTCCGTTTAAGGATTTTGAAGACAGAAGAAAAAAAACTGATCGCGATTCTAAAAGGATTAAAACTAACTACAAATCTCAAAGAAATTAGAAATACTGCAACAATAAAAAATGGTGTACCTATTTTGCCTAACAAGGCTGATGTAAAACTATATAAGAAGTTAAAAATCTGAATATCATTATAAGGTTTTGCTTGTGAAAGAAAGTATTCATAATAATAAAAATAGATAAAATAGAAATTAATGATGTTGATTTGAGATATGTAAGACAATTTTCTGAGAAGTTGAAATTTTATATGAGCTAATTTAAAAATTAAATTAGAAATAATGAGCAGTAGTAAAGAGAAACTAAATAAATGACCAAACCATTTGGTAAAGAAATAAGAAGTAAAAGCACCAATAATTCCTAAAGGATTTTGTAAGCTTGGAACTTGATTGGAAATAAGTTGTTTGAAAGTTAATTCTGAGTAAGATAAAATACTGTAATCTTCATAAATTGTTTGTTTACTTGTACATAATGAAATAAATAAAAAAGTACAAATTAAAAAGATTAATATATAAAGCAAAGTTGGAATGTTACTTTTTGTTGTCTGTGTTTTTTTCGTAACTCCTCAAGTTTGAGTTTTAGACATTAAATCTGATATTTAATATATCACCATCCTGAACGAGATAATTTTTTCCTTCTAATCTAAACAAACCTTTTTCTCTGATGGTTTTCTCATTAGAATAAGTTTCAATATCATTATATGAAAAGGTTTCAGCTCTTATAAAACCTCGTGCTAAGTCAGAGTGAATTTTCCCTGCTGCAGTCACTGCATTATCACCTTTTTGGATAGTCCATGCTCTTACTTCGTCTGAACCTACAGTAAAAAAGCTAATGTATCCTAATAACGCATAAGCTGCTTTGTTTAAACGATTTACAGCAGATTCTTTAATGTTGATATCTTCCATGAAAACTAAAGCTTCTTCTTCATCAAGTTTAGAAAGTTCCATTTCAAATTTTCCTGCAAATTCTACAACAGGAGCGATTTTTTCTATTTCTTGGATGATGTCTATGTTTTTATTAAAATTATCTTCATCTGAATTTAAAATAATCATAACTGGTTTTAGGCTGAGAAATTGGAAACCTTTGATAGATTTTAATTCATCTTCTGAAAATTCTATATCTTTAAGTGCAGTTTCGTTATTAAGTGCTTCAATAGCTTTAGTGATAGCAATTTCTTCGATTTGTAATTGAGCTGTTTTTATTCCTCTTTTATAGCTCAAGTGAATTTTTTCCAGTCTTTTTTCGGCAATAACTAAGTCTGATAAGATAAAATCTTCAATTATATTATTAATTTCTTTAACAGGATTTGGTTTTCCAAAAGTCTCATCAAGATATGGATCAGAGAAATTTCTAATTACAATGGACAGTGCATCTGTAGTTCTAATGAGACTCATAGATGAAGTTGATAAAAATTCATGATTCTCATTATCCTCGACAATTCCCGGAAAATCCATATATTCAATGGTCGCATAAATAGTCTTTTTAGGATTGTACAGTTTGGAAAGTTGAGTAATTCTTTCATCTAATACCTGAACCACTCCAATATTAGGTTCTTGTTTGACATCATAAAGACTTATATCAGCATTTAGTTTGGTTATTGCGTTGAATATTGTTGTTTTACCGGACTTTGAGGTGCCTGTAATTCCTAGTTTCATTAATATATCCTTTTAAATTATTTTTTTCTTTGAGTATGTTTTAATAAGTAGAGTATTTCGCTATCTTTTAGAAATCGCCATGTGCCGGCAGGCATTTTTTCAAGTTTGATTTCGCCGATTTGTAGTCTTTTAAGAGAAGTAACCTCAAAGCCAACTGCTTCAAGCATTTTTCTTATTTGTCTGTTTTTTCCTTCTTTGATGGTGATTTTTAACTCAGATTTTTCATCTGTAGAATAATTGAGAAATACTTTAGCGGGTTGTGTGGTATAATTTTCTATTTTTACACCATTTCTAAGTGCTTGAATATGGGAAAACTCTAATTTACCCTTAACAGTTACTTTATATGTTTTCTCTATTTTGAAAGAGGGATGTAATACTTTGTGAGTAATGTCACCGTCATTTGTTAAAATCAGCAAACCTTCACTTTCGTAATCAAGTCTTCCTATAGGATGTAGATTTTTAGCAAAATCTGGTAGTAGATCGTAAACTGTTTTTCTGTTAAATTCATCTTTAACAGTAACGATATAGTGTTTAGGTTTATTTAATAAAATAAATATTTTTTGTTGTTCATATTTTATTGTTTTATGACCGACTTTAACGATGTCAGTTTCAGGGTTTACAGTAGTAGCTAGATTTGTACAAAGTTGATCGTTAATATAAACTTGTTTGTTTTTGATTAACTCTTCAACTTTTCTTCTGGAGCCTAGATTGCAATTTGCGAGATATTTGTTAATTCTTACCATTTTTCCAACGAATTCTTCATAATAGTGTCAAAGACCTTTTCATATATTTTTTCTTGTGCCTGTTGTTCGCTTGTTAAGATAACAGAGGCGGTTTCAGTTGAAGATGCAGCGAAGTTTGCTGAATATGATTCCGAAACAAGCAAGGCTGAGTTGTTATAAATAACTGTATTCATTTTAATATCTGTAAATGATACAGAAAATAAAATTGATATTTTATATTCGGTAATATTTCCGTTATTGTCATAGCTTAAAATTTCTTTTTTATAATCATTAACAGAGCCTTCTATTTGTGAATCTGAAGATAATGTTGTTATTTTTAATCTTCCGTCTTTTTGAAATTTATTAACTAGATAGTCATGAAATTCTTGTGAAATTTGATACTCGGGAGTTTTATTTTCAAATGACAAAATTTGAATATTTTTAATATGCGGATAAGCGTTCGTGTAAACAGAGTATGCACACGAAACAATAAAAAATGATAAAACCATGATAAATAAATATAAATACTTCATATCAGATAAGAAAAAATTAAGTAGTTTGTTTGTCAAGAAAAAATTGTGGATAAGCATCAGATTTTTGGAAGGTTGAAAATATTAATGTGGATAAGTAAAAGTTAAGAATTTGTAACTCTCTGTTATTTAGTGTTTTATATGAATAGTGGATATGCACATTTTATTCACAGATGTGCATAAGTGATTAAAAAGTAGAAATTTAAGTTTTCCAATCTGATTTTAGCTCATGTCTATAAAGATTATCATATTATATATTATTGTAATATAGTTTTTTATGTCAGGGATGTTTAAGGAGTATTCAAGTGACCTCCAGGTTGCTTTTCCCTCTTGGAGGTACCTTGTTGCTCTGCGGTACTAAGATATTGAAAAATAATAATTTCAACAATTAATCATAAAATTTTACAATTTCGTTATACAAAATAGTAAATATTTTTGAACAAAAAAAAATAAGTAAATTGTAAAAGCTTTATTTTCAAGCTGTTGACTGTTTGGCATAAAGTGTGTATTATAAGAGTATAATAATTTTAAAAGGAGATGATATGACTCATAGATTTAAAAGAGTAAAAATAGCAAAAAATCATATAAAAATATTAATATTACTAATTTCCATGAATTTTGTTTTTAACATTTTACATGCTGTAACCTATCAGGAGTATAACCCAAATGATGAAAGATTTAGAATCCTGGCATTAGAAAAAGCAAAAATCAGACTAGAATTATCCGAAAGAAACTGGCAAAATGCAAAAGAACTATTTGAAAAAAGACTGATTTCCAAAGATGAATACAAATTATATGAGTTGCAATACAAGAACGATAAATTAAACTATGATCAATATTTGTTAAGCGTTATATTTGATAAGCCTTATATAACTATTTTACAAGCAGATAAAATAAAAGACGAACAAGGAGAAATCTTTGTTGAGATAAAACTCAAGAATAGTTCCGGTGGAAACTACGGTATCGAAGAAACAATAATGGAAGACATTCAAGAAAGCAAAATATCAGCTTATGAAATGTATAACCTTTATGTCTCAATCAAAGATTTAAATAGAAACATTATATCTCAACCTTATGAGTATCATATATTTAAAATGACATCAGATCAAGAATATTTTATCAGATTTAAGCTTTTAAAAGATGTGGAATCTGTAATAATTTCAACAAATTACGGAGATAAAATTGACGAGAAACAGGTATATTTAAGTCGTCGGCGTGACAGTAACCTAATCATGATAAATCCTGATTTCTATGCTCAAGAAATAGAAAACGGACAAATGGCTACTTTCAGATTAAGAATGGAGTATTTTGGAGACACAAGGCAAAGTTTCAGACTGGTAACAGAAAATTTACCTGACATTTTTACTTGGGATGTAATTAGTACTCAGTCACAGGTTAATTTATCAAGTTTATCATTTTCACCTTCTGAATCTCAACAAACCTTTGGACTAAGGATAAGAGTTCCTGAAAGAATTGGAGACAACATTGAATTTGATAAGCCTATAGTATTTAATGTTATGCTAAAAAATCAGTATGATGAAATTGCCGGTCATTCAGAATTGCAAATTGTACCGACAGGTAGAGTAAGTATGAAACTATCAGTTAATAATTTATATTGGAAAGGTGACGACACTGAGGAAATCACCTTTAAATCTTTAAGGCTAGAAAATGACGGTATGAAACCAATAACCAATATTTCAGCTGATGTATTCCTGCCGCCTGACTGGGAATATCAGCTCATCCCCGATAAAATAGAAAGACTAAATCCCGGCGAAAGAATACCTGTAGAATTAAGAGTTAAAATGAATAAAAAAGTTATGCCCGGTATTTACCAGGTAAAAATTAAAATGACCGGTAATTTCGTAAATAGAAATTTACAAACCTCAGAGATAGATTTTAAAGCTGAGGTGGTTAAAAAAGCTAATATATTGGTTATCTTGATTTCTGTACT
>CAZJNG010000015.1:0-14546 GCA_964547265.1 uncultured Candidatus Cloacimonadota bacterium
AATATTGTTGCCATTATCTATGGTGGAACATTTATTGATGAGGACTTTAGAGATAGAAAAGTTGCTGATGCCTGGTTTTATGAAAAATATGAAAAGAAATTGGCAGCCAAAGATATAGAAGCAACAGCGAAATATAGATTTGAACCAAAATTTGAGACAGGTGGTACTTTTGGAGTTAATTATGCTACCTTAGGCACTAGATTATTATCGTTTAATTATCAGAGTATTTACTGGCCTGATGAAGTAAGAAAAGAACTACATCAAAACCTAATTATAAATCACTACCTGAAACAGTTTAACGAAGAAACTATCAAGCCTAAACAGCAAACAAACTGTGGAGAACCTTGTGCAGCTTTATGTAAAAAACTTAACGGTCACTACAAAAAGGATTATGAGCCTTATCAGGTACTCGGACCTTTATCAGGTATCTTTGACCAAAGAGCAGCAGAACAAGCTAATTTCAGAGCTGATAGCTATGGAATGGATGCAATTTCAGCAGGCGGAACTGTAGCCTGGATTATGGAATGTTTAAGTAAAGATTTGATTTCTCCACAAGAGATTGGCGTTTCAGATAAACCGATATTTGAATATAAAAATTTTAAGGTTGTGGAAGACTCAACACATAATGCTCAAGTAGCAATGGATATTCTTGACAGTATGATTTATAAACGAGGAATTATGGATATGTCACAAGGTGCAAGAAAATGGGGAAGACATATTTCCAGAGAAAAAAACCATAATCTGCTTAATTATTTTGTCTTTAATGCCTTTGGTCGTAATGGTTGGATGGTACCAAATCAATACTGGACTCCCGGTGCTTTATCACCTATGGCTATAATGGGTAAATATTACATGTACTATGGTTCTGATTTTTTGCCTCCAAGAGAATTAGGTAAGATTAACGCTCACAGATTTAAACAAGAGCTTATCATGGATAACTCCGGCTTTTGTAGATTCCATAGAATGTGGAGCGAAGAGATGATACCTGAAATGATAGGTAGTCTATGGAATAAAGAAAAAGAATACTATAAAAATGTAGATCTAACAGCTTGTAGAATTAGCAGTCGTAACTCCTCAATCTTTTGGGAATCAGAAAGAAACATTGATTTTGTAATAGAATTTCTAAAGTATACTAAGAGACATTCAAAAGATTTCCCTGAAGAACTTGATACATGGATTAATAAGTTCAATAATAATAAGCAGGAAGCAGCACTTGATTTCTGGTATGAAATTCATAAAGGAGCTCATGAATCATTGAGAGAGTTTCATTAAACTGAATTTTCGCAGTTAAAAATTGCTGTTTTTCATTATTTTTCATTAGATTAGAGTAATTATTAATTTTTATAGTTTATAACCATATTAATCAATTAATGGGTATCATAAGCATTACTTAAGAGACTAAAGTTTTAAAATGTTTTTCACTTGCTAAATTACACAATCTCAGCAACATAATACCGCTAATCTTTAGGTGACCTCCAAGAGGGAAAAAGCATCCTGGAGGTCACCTATATCTTGGTTAATGTGTACAAGAATCTAACTTTCGATAGTTATTAAAATTATATACATCTTAGTTTTTGCAGTTAAAGATTGCTGTTTTTATTAATTATAAAAAGGAAAGTCATTCAAAATATTGTCTTTTTCTATAAAATGCAACATTGAAATTTTATACTCTTATTTCGCTGAGTAAGAAATTATCTCATACAAAAACATGAACTAAGCTACTAGCGGCTGAGCAATTAGAACTAAAATCTTAGCCACATTTTTCAGATGCTGTCCTAAAATTATTGTTGTGCAAACACCTTTGTTTGCACTTAAAAGCCTAAGTGATTTACATTCAAGCAGTTATAAGACAACAAGCAAGGGTGCTTGTTGAACGATTCTGCGTTTGAGACAGGCTTAAAATCTGTAGCTATGATTTTATAATCTTTGCTGATGCTAAGAGCTACCTAAGTTTGCAGAAAGTTTGTTAGTATTGTGAATCTTGGACTGCCTCAACTAAAGTATTCTCAATTATTATGGTTAAATAATCCTAACTTACATCTTTTAGGTTGAAATCTAAGCTGAACCTCTCTGTTTGTTTCAATCGATTCATATATTGCATTGATAAGTTCAAGAGATTTTCTTCCTTCCAATCCGTCAACTAAAGCCTTAGTATTATTCATAACTGCATCACAAACATTTTCTAAGTATCTAACATGACCGAACCCATAAACATTTGGAGGGACTTCTTTAAAAATACTTAAAATTTCTTCATCATCCTTAGAATTATCAATGAAATTCCATGTTTGCATTTCATTTACAGCAAAACCGCCAATGACGACAGTTCCTTTTTCTCCAAGAATAGATAAAGATCCTTCCAAATCTTTTGGTCTTGTGGCGGTTGTTGCCTCAACGACTCCTAAAGCTCCATTTTTAAAATTAATAATAGCCACTCCGGTATCTTCAGTTTCAATATCAACAAGACAAGTTTTACTTTTTGCAAAGACAGAAACAGGTTCACCTAACATCCATTCCAATAAATCAATATGATGTGAAGCTTGATTAGTAAACACTCCACCATCAAGTGACCAAGTTCCACGCCACTTGTCCTGATCATAATATTTTTGAGTACGACACCATCTTACTCTTACGGTTCCAATATTAATTTTACCAAAGCGTCCTGCTTCTAAGGCTTCTCTAAGCTTAACAACCGGCAGATTATAACGATTTTGTTTAACGACAAATAGTTTCTTGTTATACAAATCACATATTTCTATCATTTTATCGGCATCTGCAAGCGTTAAAGCCATAGGCTTTTCTACAACAATATGTTTTTTATACTTTTCAACAACATCAATAGCATGTCTTGCATGATTTCCACTTTCAGATAAAATACAAACAATATCAATATTTTCTTTAGTCAACATTTCGTCATAAGAGGTGTAATAATTAACCTTATATCTTTGCCCGGTACTTTTTGCTTTTTCCTGATCGATATCACAAACCGCCACAAGTTTTGCTTTCTTAATATTATTATTTAAAGCTTCAGCATGTTTTGAAACAATTCTACCACAGCCAAGCAAAGCAAATCTTAATTTTTCCATAAAACACTCCTTATAAATATATTGATTGACTTATTTTTAGTTTTTAAATATAATGTATCTATAAATATTATAGAGGTAAGTATGAGTATTACATTTTTACAATCGGATATTATTGATGTACATTTTGGTGAAGGGGTAAAAATTGTCAAGCCTGTAAATCTATATTCTTGTAAAATTGGCAATCATTGCTTTGTAGGACCCTTTGTAGAAATCCAAAAAGATGTGCATATTGGAGACAGAACAAAAATACAGTCACACAGCTTCATTTGTGAGCTTGTCAGTATAGGCAGTGATTGTTTTATTGGTCATGGAGTAATGTTTATTAATGATAAATTTTCTAAAGGTGGTCCTGCCGGAGGTGATAAATTATTGTGGAAAAATACTTTTATTGGCAATAATGTTAGTATCGGATCAAATGCAACCATCCTTCCGGTAAGTATTTGTGATAATGTTGTAATTGGTGCAGGAGCAGTAGTAACTAAAGATATAACAAAACCAGGCGTTTATATCGGAAATCCTGCTAAAGAGTTAATAAAAGAATAATAGCACAAACGATAATATAGTCATTCTATAGATATCAGCAATAATTATTCAAGAAATAATTAAAAGTCCTCTTGAGCAATAAATCTAACATTAATGCCATCTTCACCATGAGCGATATCAATTCTAAGATTCATCTTTTCCTGAGGAATCAAAGCAAACCTTATACCTAAACCCATAGAAAACTTTAAGTTATCAAATTTAATTGCACTATATGAATCACTAACCTGACCTGTTTCAATGAAAGCAACCCAACCAAACCTTTGTTTAAAACCATCAGTAAAGGGGAAATTTCTAAGTTCAGATTTAAAACTCACTAAATAATCATCAATAAATCTGTTTTCATTATATGCTCTTAAAACCTCACCAAGTTTATTTAACTTGTAAAAAGGAGCCTCGTTAAAAATTGCACTACCCTTAACTTGATTGGCAAGTATAAAATTTTTACCTAAGTCATCAAACCTTTTATATATTAATGAATGATTTGAAAAGCTATAATCTGAATTAAATACCTTAAAATAAAATTGATTTTCCAAGCTTAAATAGTTGCCATTCAGAGGATATTGACTATTGCTTCGTGTATCATACTCAAGGTTTAATGAAATACCTGTCGCAAGTCCTCCATCAACACCTAAAATCTGTTCTTCAACAAAAAATGAACTCTGATTAAAGTCTCGTAAAGAATAATTTTCTATTAAAAGACCACTTTTCAATGAGAGCTTATCATAAAAATAATTGGTTAAGTGAAATCTAAAATCTATTCCTTCCAGTAGAATTTTTTCCTCACTTTCAAACTTAGAATGATTTCCTAGTTGATAAAAATTAGCAGGCCATTTTTCATACTTCACAAATGGGACAATACCAAAACTAGAATGCCGAAATCTATATGAGTACTGAGTAAAAATTAAAAATTGATTTTTAAAACTGTAAATACCATTGGTAATCAGTATATCCGGAGATTGAGAATCTGTAAAAGTAGAATCACGCCAAGTTACAAGATTAAATCCTCCGATCATAAATGAAGTATCTTCAGTATAAACAACAAACGGATATCTGGCAGAATTTCTTTCAGAATAAAGGTTTAAGATATAAATAAGTATTAGTATTAATATTGATAATTTTAATTTCATTTTGCCTCCATAAGCTAATATAACATTATTATCTCTTTATGTCAAGTGAGTATTTCATCATATTGTCTTTGAATCAAGAATAATATCACTTTTATCATAATGATATTGATAAAACTCAGAAAAAGGTTAATTATCAATTATGATAAAGCTAGAGCTGATAAAATCTTTAACATTTTTATTGACAAAAATACAAGACACATTTTTCTTGTAAATAAATATAAAATTAACTACTAAAAGGAGCGATAAATGAAACAGGGAATTCATCCAAAATATGAAAAATCAATTGTGAAATGTGCTTGCGGAAACACATTTGAAAATAAATCTACTAAAGGAGACCTTATTGTAGAGATTTGTTCAGAATGCCATCCGTTTTTTACAGGCAAAGAAAAATTACTGGATACTGCAGGACGAGTAGAGAAATTCCGTAAAAAGTATAATTTAGAAAATAAATAGCTTAAACATTTACAGCATCATACGATTACTTATTATTTAGTATTTGTATGATGCTTTTTACTTAATGGAGATTTAATGAAAGATAAAAAAATACAGGTTGGTGGTCAGGCAGTTATTGAAGGTGTAATGATGAGAGGTTCTGAGTTTATTTCTACAGCAATTCGTAGAAAAGATGGCAGTATTGATATTTTTAAAAAGAAATTTGTTTCTGTCACTAAAAATCACCCATTTTACAGTAAACCAATTATTAGAGGATTCGTATCACTTATTGAAATGCTCAAAATTGGTTTTGAGTCACTCACATTTTCTGCTAACAGATATGAACTGGATGAAGTGAAAACAGATGATAAACCAATAAATAAAAGAAAAGAAAAATTTTCAGAATATTTAACTCTTGCAGTTTCATTAGTTTTAGCTTTTTTATTATTTGGTTATTTGCCTTATTTGACAGCATCTCTCATCGGTCTAGGCGAGCAAAACTTCTTGTTTAACTTGTTTGCCGGCTCAATTAGAATAATTTTCTTTATTCTTTATGTATATCTAATTAGCTTGATGAAAGATGTTAAAAGAGTATTTGAGTATCACGGAGCAGAACATAAAGCTGTATTTGCACATGAAAATAAAAAAGACTTGAATATTGAAAATGTCAAGCCTTATACCACTATCCACCCGAGATGTGGAACAAGTTTTATGTTTTTTGTTTTGTTAGTTGCAATCTTGGTTTTTTCTATTATTGATACCATAGTAGCTTATTATTGGTTTACTCCGAAACCATTAGTCAGGTTACTTTATCATTTTCCATTTTTACCTGTAATATCAGGTCTAAGTTATGAGCTTTTAAAATTATCTGATAAGAAAATTAACCATCCTTTAGTTAAATTTTTCACAGTTCCAGGTATGGCTTTACAAAAAATAACAACTCAACCACCGGATGACAGTCAAATAGAAATTGCCATAATAGCTCTAAAATCAGCTATTAATGAAGATTTATCCGCATATCCAAACTTAAATTTTGTTGACATACAGGAGTAGTAGAAATGTTACCTAAAGATAGAATTGATGATATTTATGACGAGTATAATAAATTAAAAACCAGAGTTTCCGATGTCAGTGAAATGAATGACCAAAGGGCTTATAAGAAGTTATCTAGAAGATTTAACGATTTACAAGCAATTGTTTCTCTATATGAAGAAATACAAAAAAATAGTGCAGAAATAAATGAGACAAAACTTTTAATTCAACATGAAAAAGATTTAGATTTAATTAGTATGGCTAAAGAAGAACTTATCAACTTACAAGAAAAAGAAGCAAAGTTACTCGAAGATATTAAAGAACTATTAGCACCTAAAGACCCTAGAGATTCGTGCAGGTGCAGGTGGCGAAGAAGCAGCTTTATTTGTAGCCGATCTATACAGAATGTATTCACGATTTGCAGAGTTGAAGGGATGGAAGAAAAATATTATTTATTCCAACTCCACAGGTATTGGCGGTTTTAAAGAAATAATATTCTCACTTGAAGGTGACAATGTATTCGGGACAATGAGATTCGAATCCGGAGTACATAGAGTTCAGAGAATCCCTGAAACAGAATCAAGTGGAAGGATTCATACTTCAGCTATTTCAGTTGCAGTTTTACCTGAAGCTGATGATATTGATGTTCAAATTAATGAGAATGACCTTAAGATTGATGTTTACAGATCTCAAGGTTGCGGTGGACAAAGCGTTAATACAACTGATTCAGCAGTTAGGATAACTCACTTGCCAACCGGATTAGTCGTAACCTGTCAAGACGAGAAATCTCAAATAAAAAATAAAGCAAAAGCTATGAATGTTTTGCGTTCTAAACTACTTGACAATGAAATAGCCAAACAAGAGGCTGAAATATCACAAAACAGGAAATCTCAAGTCGGTACCGGAGACAGAAGTGCTAAAATCAGAACCTATAATTTTCCTCAATCAAGAATTACTGACCATAGAATCAACATGACAACTTACCAATTAACCTCTTTTTTAAACGGAGAATTAGATGAATTTATCAATGCTTTGAAAATCGCTTATAAGAATGAGAGATTAAGTTAATAAATGGAAACATTTGTTTACTTGTTAATTTTATTAGTATTTTTCTTTTTATCTTGGGTATTTAGTGGATTTGAAACAGGAATCATTTCTTTAGACAGGTTTAAGCTTGAAAAAGAAGCAAAAAAAAATAAACTGTCAAAGAGTATTTTACATTTTTATGACAATAGTGATAAGACATTTGGTACTACGCTAATTGGAAACAATATTGCAAATGTTATTATTGCTGCTACCTCAACAATACTTTTTTATGATTTATTAAAATTTGATAATACTTTATCTGCTCTTTTTACTGCTTTTTTAGTTTTAATCTTCTGTGAAATACTTCCTAAGAATCTATTTAGAGATTTTCCTGAGTTATTTGTAAGTAAATTCTTTCCATTGATACATTTTTGTTATATTATATTGCTTCCATTTGTTAAGGTAGTTACGCTAATTAACGGATTTTTAAAAAAACTTTTAAAAATTGATAATCAAGATTCTTTTGTAGCATTTACAAAAGATGATTTAGCCTATATTCTTACTCAGACTTTTAATGATGGAGCTATTCAAAAACCACAAAAAGAGATGTTAGAAGATGCACTGGAATTTACTGATTTAAAAGCAAAAAATGTCATGACTCCAAGAACTGAAATAGTAGCAATATCTGACGATATGACACTTGATCAGATTCAAAAATATGCTAATATAGAGGGTTATACAAGATACCCAGTATATCATGACACACTTGATGAAATTACAGGTGTTTTGATTATTTATGATTTACTTAAATCAGATAATCATTCAAAAATAACTGCAAAAGATTTACAAAGAGAAGTTTTTTTTGCTCCTGAATCTATGGATGTTGATGTTCTATTGAAAGAGTTACAAAACAGCAAAAAAAGCATGGCTGTATTGGTGGACTCTTTTGGAGGCACATCAGGAATTGTTACCGTTGAAGATATTTTAGAAGAAATAGTCGGAAACATTGATGATGAATATGACATTGAAGACATTAAAGATGTTGAAAAAATAAATGATAATACATGGATTGTAAACGCTTATGTAGAAGTTGATGACTTAATTGACTTACATGGTATTGATTTACCTGAAGGTGATTATGAGACAATAGCAGGATTAATTATATCATATATTGCCAAAATACCGACTCAAGGTACAGTTTTAAATGTTAATGAATTCAAAATTGAGATTATAGAAGTCACGAATAAAAAAATTGAAAAAGTCAAAATTACCAGAGTATCTCAGAACCATTAAAAATTGAGGTTTTAATGCAAGATATTAGCAATATAAAAGAAAGAATCGAATATCTCTCAGAATATCTGAAAAAGCAAAATGATGCCTACTATATAAATAATTCACCCGAAATAACCGATATTGAATATGACATGCTTTACAATGAATTAAAAAACTTAGAAAATGAGTATCCAAATTTAAAATTACCTAATTCTCCAACAGCTTTTGTCGGTTCTGACATTAGCAATCAAAAAACACTTAATCATAAAGAACGAATGTACAGCCTTGATAATGCATTTACTATTAATGAATTAATAAATTTTGTTAATAAAATTTCTAAAGATTACAATATTAAACTTCCTGAAGTCTGTCTTGAGCATAAAATTGATGGCTTTTCTATAAATTTACTTTATGAAAACGGTTTTTTAAAATATGCTCTAACCAGAGGTGATGGGATAAAAGGGGAGATAGTAACTGATAACATCAAACAAGTCTCAGGCATTCCGATGCAAATCCCATATAAAGAAACAATAGAAATCAGAGGTGAAATATTTTTATCAAAAAAAGATTTTGCACGAATCAATCAGGAACGACAAGATAAAAATCAAAAGCTCTTCGCTAATCCTCGTAATGCAGCAGCAGGAACAATTAAATTAAAAGATAGCTCCATTGTGAAAGAACGAAATCTTCAAATGTTTGCATACTCATTAGGCTATATTGACCCAAATTCATCACTCAATTTAAAGTCTCATTCAGATATATTACGATTGCTTAAAGAGTTCTCTTTTTCTGTAAACGAGAACTTTACTACTATCAATGATTTTCAGAGTATGTCAGACTATTGTAATTACTGGGAAAACAATAAAGAGTCCCTTTATTATGAAATAGACGGAATCGTTTTGAAAATAAATGATTTGTCCCTTCAAAATGAATTAGGTTATACAGGAAAGAGTCCTAAATGGGCTATTGCCTATAAATTTAAAGCAGAAGAAAAAATAAGCACTTTAAAAGAGGTTATTTATCAGGTCGGCAGAACAGGTGCCGTTACACCTGTTGCTATTTTAGAGCCTACTCAGATTGCAGGTTCAACTGTTTCAAGGGCAACTTTACATAATGCTGATGAAATCGAAAGACTAGATTTAAGGCTCGGGGATAAAGTGAGAATAATTAAATCAGGAGAGATAATTCCTAAGATTATTGATGTAGTAAAGGAAAACAGACCTGATATATCTAATCAAGTTATTTTTACAAAGACTTGTCCTTCATGTAACTCTACCTTGCACAAGGAAAACGATTCTATAGTATTTTATTGTGATAATATTGATTGTCCTGCTCAGTTAAATAGAAGGATTGAACATTTTGCCTCACGAGATGCAATGAATATCGAGGGTTTAGGAGAATCAGTGATTAGTCAATTAATCTCGAATAATTTAATCAATTCTATTGAAAGTATTTATAATATAGATTTTAATGTATTTCAAACATTAGACAGACAAGGGAAGAAATCAGCTGATAATTTAAAATATGCTATAGAAAATTCAAAAAATATGCCTCTTGATAAACTAATTTTTTCCTTAGGTATCAGATTTGTTGGTCAAAAAACCTCTAAGATTTTGGCTAGTTATTTTAAATCTTTAGATAAACTTGCTCAGGCTGGTTTTAGTACATTAGTAAATATCAATGAAATTGGTGAAAAAATAGCTAAGTCAATTACTGAATTTTTCTCGGCACAAGAAAACCAAATTCTAATACAAAATCTGAAAGATATAGGATTAAACACTGAGCTTGATAGTGATGAATCTATATCTGAAATATTAAAAGATAAAAAAGTACTGGTAACCGGCACACTTGATAATTTTACCAGGACAGAAGTCCATCACTTAATCGAAAAACACGGTGGAACTCTTACATCATCAGTTAGTAAAAACCTTGATTATTTAATAGTAGGTACAAATCCCGGAAGTAAGCTGGAAAAAGCTAAAAAGTTCTCTACCATTAAGATACTTGATGAAAAAGATTTTCTGAAATTAATCTCAGTCAAGACTTTATGAATAACGAAAATATCTTAATTTATTCCTTTTTTGGTGTTTTAGTTTTATTCATTGCTAGTCTTGCAAAATCAAAGATACTCGAACGATATTTCCTAATAGAAACGATAAAACCTTTCTTTGCATCTTTATTTATTATAACATTTGTCATGATGCTTGATCGCCTGATTGACTTGATGAATATTATTATTGAAAAGCAATTAGATTTAATAACCATAATCAACTTGTTTACATTAAGTCTTCCATTTATTTTTGCTTTATCTGTACCTATGGCAGTATTAACTTCATCAATAATGGCTTTTGGTAAACTCTCAGTAGATCAAGAACTTACAGCTGCTAAATCTACAGGAATCAATATCTTATCCATGATTAGACCTTTATTGCTTTTTATGTTGCTAGTTTCTGTTGGCATGGCATATTTTAATGATTTCATATTACCTGATACTAATCATCTTTTAAAGAACATTCTCATTAAAGTCACCTATAAAAAACCTATCTCAGCTATTAAGCCCGGCACTTTCACTACTTTAAACAATCTTACAATCTATGCCAAAGACAGAACAGATGAGGCACTTTTAGATATAATTATTTTTAACAGAGAACAATCCCGCTTTCCTCAAACAATTTATGCGGAAAAAGGTCAGATTTTTATTGACCCGGGTACTGATCAGCTCAAGGTTGTGCTTTACAATGGAGAAATGCATGAAAGAAATGATGCTGAACCTGAAAAATATCAAATTCGTTATTTCCAAACCTATACTTTTTTCCGCACAAATTTAGGCTTTGAAGTAGATGATTCTTCGACTGATTACAGGGGTGACAGAGAGATGAATTCAATACAAATGACCCAAATGATTAATGATAGAAAACAGCAAATAATTGATATTAATAATGACTTAGATTCATATAAATCACTTTCGTCGGATGATGACAAAGAATCTTCGCTTAGTGAAAATCGACGAAAATTTATTGTAATGTCTAATTTAAAAAGATCTCAAAGAGAGGATATAGAAAAACAGATACGGATGTTTATTGTCGAGATTCATAAAAAATATTCTTTAGCTGCTGCATGTTTTATATTTTTTATTGTCGGTTTGCCAATTGGTATGATGACTAAAACAAGCGGATTAGGAGTATCATTTACTTTTAGTTCTTTGATATTTATTATATACTATGTTATGATTGTTTTTGGTGAAGAGTTTGGTGACAGAGGAATTATAAATCCTTCATTCGTTATGTGGATACCATCCATATTTTTCTTTTTAATAGGAATATTTTTAATGTATATAGCAAAAAAAGAAAAGTATTTTGATGTTATGATAATTATAGAATTCTTTAAGAAAAGGTTTAAAAAGAACAAATGAGAATACTAGATAAATATATAGTGAAACAGTATTTAATTAATTTCTTTATAATCATATTATCCTTTTCTGCATTATTTATAATCATTGATGTCTTTGACAGATTACCAAGATTATTGAGATATACAAATAACTATATAGATATGGCACAATATTTTTTATTAAGAATTCCCTATCTGTTTGTTTTAACATCACCTATTGTAGTATTACTATCAGGTTTGTTTTTGATGAGCAGCTTGTCTAAGTATAATGAATCAATAGCTATCCGTGCTGCCGGTATAAGTATTTTCAGAATGGTAAGACCTTTATTAATTCTCGGCTTTTTTATGAGTTTGATTATCATGAGTTTTGGTGAATTCATTCTACCATTAGCAGAAAATAGAAGAAACAAAATTTATACAGAAAATATCAAACAGCAAGAAATTGAAGATATTAAAATGAGATCTAATATTTTCTATTCTGATGATAACTTTCTATTTTACTTAAATTTCTTCGATGGATATAACAATAAAATAAGAGTTATTGATATTACAGAAAAAGATAAAGTCACAGGACAGATTGTTCGTAAAATACAAGCCAATGAAGCGATTTGGGAGGAAAAGCAATGGTCATTCAGGCATTGTTATGAAAGACATTTTGAAAACCAGGAACTAACTTTCTTTGAATATCAATCAATAAAATATATACCGGAAATAAAAACTACTCCAAATGACTTTATTAAAAGTGCTAAATCAACTATGTCTATGAACTTCTTTGAGTTAAGAGAATATATTACTCGTTTAAAAAAAATTGGAGAAAAACATCATATTGAACAAATTGATTTGTACATGAAGGTTACATTTCCCTTTGCAAACTTCATCATTCTTCTTTTTTGTATCCCGCTGGCTACAGCTTCTGTCAGGTCAAAGGGGCGAGGTGTTATATTTTTAATGGGAATAGTTATATGTTTTTCATATTTAGTTATGCTGAGAATCTGTCAAAGTTTAGGTTATAATGAGATTATTAGTCCCATAACTGCTACTCTGTTTCCTCATATTATTTTTTTACTTATCGGGTTATATTATTTAATAAAATCCGAGATTTAATGTAAATGGTAAATCTAAGTAATATCTACGATATTTTTGCTCAAAAATATGAAGATAACAGAGCAATATTTAACATGGATGAAATAATTGAAAATTTCGCATCAGTATTAAAAATAGACAAAGGAAACCTGCTTGATTTGGGTTGTGGAGCAGGAGAACCTTTCCCTGCCTTTTTTCTAAGAAGAGGTTGGCAAGTTACCGGCGTTGATTATTCAAAGGAAATGTTGAGATTAGCACAAATTTATCAACCCCAAATGACTACAATATTATCTGATATGACTCTAGTTGATTTCAATCATAATACATTTGATGCTGTGACTGCAATTTATTCAATCTTTCATATTGAAAAAGAAAAACATAATAAGCTCTTTGAAAATATTTATAATTGGCTCAAACCGAATAGCTTTTTCTTATGTACTTATGCTTGTCAGACTTATACAGGTATGCCTGAGTTTAGCGGATACATTGAGTTTATGGGGGAAAAATTGTTCTATAGTCATTATGACGAAGATACAATAAAACAACTTTTACAAGACATTGGGTTTAAAATAATATCTTTTGATTATCATCTTATAGGTGGCGAAACTTTTCTCTGGATAACAGTAAAAAAATAAATATAAGCTATTCTCCTTTTTAAAAAACAAAAAAAACATTGACATGATTTTAATTATACAGTATTGTAATTAATATTTTTTTTAATGGAGTTTATTATGAAAAGAAGTAAAATTTTTAGGTTGAATGTATTCTTGATTCTATTTATCACTCTACTGAGTTCATGCAGTAAATCATCTAAAAAAGACAGTAATTTTCTTGAAGAAAAGATAATTACTTATATTGACAGTATCTTCGCACTCAATAATTACAATACACCTGCTATGATTGTAAAGATGAAAGATTCTAATAAAAAAATTGACTTATTGTATAGTAAAGGCTACAGCAATCTCGAAACTCAAACATTATTTAATCAGAATCAAATTTTTGCTATTGGCAGTAACACAAAGACTTTTACTGTTATGACATTTTTAGAATTAATTCAAGAAGAAAAACTTGATCCTGAAACTTATCTGTCTGATTATTTTCCGGATATTGAGCAAGCAAATGCTATTAAGTTAAAACATTTAGCAAACATGACTTCAGGAATACCAAACTACACAGATAATGAATTATTTTGGATGGAGTATTTATTGGCTAATTTTGGAAATATCTTAGATTTCAGTCAAATATTAGATTACATATCTCAGGAAAATCATTTGTTTACTCCGGGATCTCAATTTACTTACTCAAATAGTAATACTCGCATCTTGAGCGAAATAATTGAACAAGTCACAGGTAACACAATAAAACAAGAAATTGAAACCAGATTCATAACTAAACTAGGGTTAAACAATACACATTATCCTCAATCAGTTGGCATGCCTACAAATAACTTCGTTCATGGTTATGATGATTTAGATGATGATGGTGTACCTGAAGATTTATCAGGAGTTTACCATCCAAGCATTTTTGGTTCTGCAGGTTGTATGTTTTCAACTATTAA
>CAZJNG010000016.1:0-14306 GCA_964547265.1 uncultured Candidatus Cloacimonadota bacterium
GTCGACAATACTTAGTGTTGACAATTTTATCGAAATCATCATCAAGTAAATAATATTTAAGTGATAAAATTTCTATGGACTGATTATTTTGCTTTAAGGTCTTTTCTTCCGAACTGTTATGATTAAGACATACATGTAAAATTACCTTGTTAAACTCAGGGTTTTTATGATGCTTATGCAGGTACCAATCTTTGTCGTTTACATGAATTTCTATATCTCCATCAATTATTTGATTATTGATTAAAATACTTGCATTAAGAAAGTCAGGACCTGAAAAATGATTCTGATGGCCGGGAAAGATGATTTTTAAGTCTTTATTGGAAAGTGTTTTAAGTTCTTTTTTTATTAATGAATAATCCCAGAGTCGGTAAATATCTTTTTCGTGTTTATACTTATCCGTACTTTCGTAAATAGTATCATTAATCAAATAATTGTCTGTATAAAACATTAATTATCTCGTTTGATTGGTATCTCATAAGGGATTGGGTCAACTAAACCTGCTTCTTTAAATGCTTTTAATCTTAGGTAACAACTATCGCATTTACCGCAAGCTAAGTCATTGTTTTTATAACAGCTCCAACTTAAATTGAATGGTACTTGAAGTTCTTTGCCTATTAATAATGTTTCTGATTTAGACATGTTGATTATCGGTGTAAAGATTTTTACCAGAAAATCGTCTTTAGTACCTGAGTTGATAGCCTTTTCCAAATCAGTAAAGAATTCTTTTTTACAGTCAGGGTAACCTGATCCGTCAACCTCAACTGCACCTATATAGATTCTATTGGCATTGATTACTTCAGCCCATGCGGTAGCAATGGCTATTAAATTTCCATTTCTGAATGGAACATAGGTATTGGGTACACTTTGATTTTGCTTTTCGTGATTATCTGTCGGAATTATAATATTGGAATCAGTAAGAGAGTTTCCTCCAAATTCTTTTAGATAATCAATATTGATAATTTTTGATTCAATGGGATGGTAGAAATCGCATATTTTTTGAAACGAGTTTAATTCTTTGCTTTCAGTTCTTTGACCATAGTTTATATGCAGAAAGTATAGTTCATCGTTTTCCTTTTTTGCTATTGCAACGGTGATCAAACTATCAAGTCCTCCACTGACTAATACAATTGCTTTATTCATATTTTCCACCGAAACTTATTATTTTTTCCATATAACTAAAAAATACTCCTTTTGTCAACTGTTTTCTTCATTTTTAAATTTTTATCTGTCATCTGCGTAAGAGATATACTTCTAATATGTTATAAATTTGCTTTTGCTAAGATACTCTAATGTGAGATACCGCAGACCTCCAAGATGCTTTTCCCTCTTGGAGGTCCCTTGTGTGTCGCTTATTTAATTTCAATAAATTGAAAAAATATATTGACTAAAAAGTGCTTGTTTTTAACTTTAGTTTACAAAAGGAGTGCGTCTTGATGATAAGAAAAATCACTGTGATTCTATTACTTATGCTGTTAATGACAGCATGCTCTAGAAAGGCAGAGCAGGAAATTGTTTTTTGGCATGCCTTAGGAGGACCTTTAGGTGATGCTTTAAATACTATGATTTATGACTTTAACAGAGAACATCCCGAGATTAGAATTAAAGCAATTTCTATGGGAAATTACCAAGCATTGTCTCAAAAGATTATGGCTTCTATTCAAGCAGGAAATCAACCTGATATTGCGCAGGTTTTTGAATCATGGACTGCTAATCTTGTCAAAGGTGGAGCTTTACTTTCTTTAAATGAATTTATCTATAATGATAATTTGTATGTTAAAGAATTAGATGATTTTTATCCTGTTTTTTTGAAAAGTTGCACTATTGATAATGAAATCTGGTCTTTTCCTTTCAATAAATCAGTAAGAGTAATGTATTACAATAAAGACATTTTTTATCGTAATGGTTTAGATTATAAAAAAGCTCCGGCAACATGGAGTGATTTTATTGATAAAGCAAAACTTTTAACTCAAGACTTAAATGGTAATGGCAGGAATGATGTTTGGGGTACTACTTTCACCACTGATATGTGGAGGTTTGAAAATCTTTTATTGCAAGCAGGCGGTTCTTTGATGAATGAAGATTATACAAAGCCGACATTTAACAGTCCTGAAGGTATAGAAGCTCTTGAATTTTTATACAGGCTTTTAAATATTGATAAATCAGCTTATATTTCTACAGGTTATGATGGTCAAAATCATTTTCTGGCAGGGAATGTGGCTATGATTGAAGGTTCAAGTGTTTCTTATGTGTTTATGAGAAATGCTGAGATTACTTTTAATATGGGGATTGCAGGTGTGCCTGTGTTCAGAACAAATAGAAATATTATTTCAGGTACTAACATTGCAATTTTTGATAAAGGTGATGAAAAGAAAAGTAAAGCTGCTTGGGAGTTTATTAAGTGGTTTACCGGCCCGGAACAAACGGCTAAGTTTTCTTCTCTAACTTATTATATGCCTGTAAGAAGAAGTGCGTTTAATGAAAGTTATATACAAGAAATGCTTGCTGAACATCCCGGCTTAATAGATGTCTATCAACAATTGGAGTCTGCTGATTTTGAACCTCAGATTCCGGCTTGGTTTGAGTTTAGGAAAAACTTTGAAGAGATAGTCTTGGAAAGAGTCTTTTCCGGAACTTTAAGCCCTAAAGATGCATTACAAAATGCTGAATTAAGATTAATTAATGAATTAAAGAAATAAATATACAGGAGTCGTTATGGCAGTTAATATTACTTTTCCGGATCAAAGTATTAAAAGTTTTGAAAACGGTATAAGCCCTTATCAGATAGCTGAATCAATCAGTCATAATTTAGCTCTCAGATTGGTTGCCTCTGAAGTTAATGGGAAAATGTGTGATGTTGATTATGAAATAAATGAGGATGCAAATATTTTATTACATACATTTGATACTGATAAAGGTAAAGAAGTCTTTTGGCACAGCACCTCTCATCTTATGGCTGAAGCAGTAAAAATCCTTTTCCCGAATGTTAAAGTAACTATCGGACCGGCTATTGAAAACGGTTTTTATTATGATTTTGACAGAGATGCTTCTTTTACTGATGAAGAATTGATTTTAATTGAAGAAAAAATGATGGAGTTAGCTAAATCCGGTGCAGAATATACTAGAAAAGAAATCAGTAGAAATGAAGCAATGGAACTTTTTAAAAGTCAAAATGAAACTTATAAAATAGAGATTCTCGAAGAAATCCCTGAAGACCAAACTATTTCTATCTATAGCCAAGGTGTGTTTACCGATTTGTGTAGAGGTCCTCACTTAAAAAATGCAAATAAAGTTAAAGCAGTTAAACTACTAAAAACATCCGGTGCATACTGGCGTGGTGATGAAAAAAATAAAATGCTGAAACGAATCTATGGTATTAGTTTTCCTTCAAAAAAAGAACTTAAAGAGTATCTGGATAAACTTGAAGAAGCTAAAAAAAGAGACCATAGGAAAATTGGCAAGGATTTAGACTTGTATTCCGTTTCAGATGAAGTCGGTGCAGGGCTTATCTTATGGCATCCTCGTGGTGCTATGATGAGACATATCATCGAATCTTACTGGAAAGAACAACATATAAAAGCTAATTATAATCTCGTTTACACCCCTCATATTGGCAGAGCTGATTTATGGAATACCAGCGGACATCTTGGATTTTATAATGATAGTATGTATTCACCAATCAGTGTTGATGAACAGGATTACTATATCAAACCAATGAATTGCCCATTTCATATCAATATCTATAAATCATCTAAACGAAGTTACAGAGAATTACCTGTTAAATATGCCGAACTTGGCACTGTTTACAGATACGAGAGATCCGGTACTTTACACGGGCTTATGCGTGTGAGAGGCTTTACTCAGGATGATGCTCACATAATATGTACTTCAGAACAACTCATGGAAGAAGTGGAAAAGATTATTGAGTTTTCTATCAGTATGTTAAAAGACTTTGGCTTTACTGATTTTCAGATATATCTTTCTACTATGCCTGAAAAATCTGTAGGCGAACCTGAAGATTGGGAAAAAGCAACTCTTTCCCTAAAAACTGCTTTAGAAAAGTTAAATCTAAAATATGACATAGATGAAGGTGGTGGTGCTTTCTACGGACCAAAAATTGACATAAAAATTAAAGATGCCTTAAATAGAGCTTGGCAGTGTAGCACAATACAGTTTGATTTTAATCTTCCAACCAGATTTAATATGGAATATGTCGGTGCAGATAATCAAGCACATAAACCTTTCATGATTCATAGGGCTTTACTTGGTTCTATAGAAAGATTTTTCGGTACTTTGATTGAATATTATGGAGGTAATTTCCCTACATGGTTATGCCCTGTTCAGGCAAGTATTTTAACCGTTTCAGAGTCAACTGTTCACTATGCTGAAAGGGTTCAAAAGCGTTTCATCTCGCATGGTATTCGGACTACTCTTGATATTCGAGGTGAAAAAATTGGCTATAAGATTCGCGAAGCTGAAATGTCAAAAACTCCATTTATTATAATCATCGGAGAAAAAGAAGAAGATACTAATTCTCTTTCTATCAGAAGACATACTAAAGGAGATTTGGGCAATCACGACATTGATGAAGTTCTCAGAATGATTAAAGAAGATATCAAATCAGTAAATCCAATGGATTTAAATCTTATATTTTAAGAGTTTAGAGGCTGTCTCAGCCTCTGACTTTTTTAAAACGGAATGTTATGAATATTATAGATATTATAAAAAAGGAAATGCTGACTGAAGCACAGGCAATTAATCAGGCTAGTGAAAATATTAGTATAACAATTGAAGCAGCTGTTAAGTTTATCTTAGAATGTAAAGGTAAACTGGTTACTACCGGTATGGGTAAATCCGGACTGATTGCCCGTAAGATTTCAGCTACATTTGCTTCTACAGGAACAACTTCAATTTATTTACATCCGGCGGAGGGGATTCACGGTGATTTGGGTATGCTCCAAAAAGATGATGTAGTTTTAGCCTTATCTCACAGTGGAAATACCCAAGAGCTGATTTCGATAATTCCTTATATTAAATTTAATAAAATACCTCTGATTTCAATCACTGGTAATATTGAATCAACACTGGCAAAGAATTCAGACATAGTAATTGATTCCTCAGTTGATAAAGAAAGTGAGCCTTTCGGTTTAGTGCCAACAACCAGTACAACTGTTCAGTTATCAATCGGAGATGCACTTGCCGTAGCTGTCTTAAAAATGAAAGAATTTAAAGTTACTGATTTTGCTCTTTTTCATCCCGGCGGTACAATAGGGAAAAAATTACTTCTAAAGGTTGCTGATTTAATGCACACAGGTCAGGCTAATCCAATTGTAAACGACAAGGAAAACATGCAGAATGTGATTTTGGAAATGACTTCAAAAGGCTTAGGTTGTACTAATGTAATAGGAGATGACGGTAAACTTGTCGGGATAGTAACTGACGGAGATTTAAGAAGATTCTTATCTCTGGGATTAACGGATTTAAGCATCAATGTTAAGGATGCTATGACTGTTTCTCCAAAACGAATGCAACCTGAATGCCTTGCCGTTGAAGCTTTAAACCTAATGGAAAATTTTAAAATTACGATGTTACCTGTTGTTGATTTTAATGATAAGCCTGTCGGTATTTTACACATGCATGATTTAATCAAATCAGGTGTTGTTTCATGATAATATATAGGAGCAGTAAATGAAAAAGATAAGTTTTTGTATAGTCGGTTGTGGTAGAATCTCTTCAAGACATCTTGATGCTCTTAAACTTATTAGCAATGTTGATTTACTTGCGTGTTGTGATATTAATCCTGATTTAGTCAAAGAAACAGCTAAACATTATGCAATAAAAAACTACTATTGTGATTATAAAGAAATGCTCATAAAAGAAAAACCTGATGCAGTAATCATTTGTACTCCTAGCGGTTTACACTCAGAAATGGGAGTCTTTGCCGCTGAAAATAAAATACATGTTATAACTGAAAAACCTGTGAGTATAAACCTAAAACAAGCAGATGATTTAATTAAGGCTTGCGATATTAACGGTGTTAGGTTATTTGTTGTAAAACAAAACAGACTTAATCAACCTATTCAATTATTAAAAAAAGCAATTGATAAAGGTAGATTCGGTAAGATTTTTAGTGTTAATTCAACTGTCAGATGGACAAGACCTCAATCTTATTATGATTTATCAAAATGGCGTGGTACTTGGGAATTTGATGGAGGTGCTTTTCTAAATCAAGCTTCACATTATTTTGATTTATTATATTGGTTAATTGGTCCTGTCGATTATGTCATGGCAACGACTGCTACTCTCAATCATAATATTGAAGTAGAAGATGTAGGTGCCGGTATATTAAAATTTAGAAATGGTGTAATTGGTATAATTGAAGTCACTATGAATATTTTTCCAAGAAATCTTGAAGGTTCGGTAACCGTAATGGGTGAATACGGTACTGCCAAAATCGGCGGTATTGCAGTCAATAAAATTGAACATTGGGATTTTAAAGATTATGATGACGATGATAGATTTGTTGAACAAATAGATACAAATCCTCCAAATGTATATGGCTTTGGACATCTGGGATTTCTAAGTAATGTTGTAGAAGTTTTATCAGGATTAGCAGAGCCGAAAACTGATGGCAGAGACGGTCGAAAGTCTCTCGAAATAATTTTGGCTATGTACGAATCAGCAAAAACCGGTAAGAGAATATCTCTGCCTTTTAAATATTAAAACTAAAGAGAGAAAGGTAATATATGTTACGAAATTATTTTGATACAAGAACAAAGTTACTTGACCAAGCTCTAAAACAATATATGAATTATGATAAAGAACAACCTGCCAGACTTTATCAGGCAATGAATTACTCCATGTTTAGTGGAGGAAAGAGATTAAGACCAATTTTATTCTTTGCTACTTATGAAATGTTGAAACAAAAGGACGATATTGAGTTAATAAAACCGTTTTTATCTGTTGGCTGTGCTTTGGAAATGGTACATACGGCATCACTTATACATGATGATTTGCCTTCACTTGATAATTCAAATGAAAGAAGAGGTATGCCTAGTTGTCATAAGAAATTTGACCCGGCAACTGCAATTCTTGCCGGTGATGCATTATTAACAAAAGCCTTTGAAATGATGACTTTGGTAGAAAATAAAGATTTAGCAGTTCATTTAGTTTCAATATTATGTAATGCTGTTTCAACCAGAGGAATGTTAGGCGGGCAAACTGTTGATGTACTGTCTGCCGATAAACAGGTTTTACAGATAAATGTATTAAAATATGTCCATTCCAAAAAGACCGGAGCCTTGTTGGAAGCTTCTGTTAAATGTGCCTGTGCCTGTGCTTTTGTTGATGAGGTATTGACAAATACTCTTTCAACTTATGCCATGAATCTTGGGCTTGCATATCAGATTATCGATGATATTTTAGATGATGTCGGTGATTTTGAGACTTTAGGCAAAGAACCTTTTGAAGATGTCAAAAATCATAAAAAGACCTATCCCACAATCTTAGGTTTAGATAAAGCACGCAAGATGGCTGATAAACTGCTTGATGATTCATACAAGCTTGTTAAAAATATGAAAAACAATGGAGTATTAATCGAATTTGTTACTATGATTAAAGACAGGTTACCATAATCAGTATGAGATTTTTAAAATTGATAAAAGCATCACTTGACATAATCAGACCATATAACTGTTTATTTGTTTTTTTTACAGTTATGTTAGGGGGCTTTTACCTTGTTCATTACATTGAACAATCGGTTTTTAATAAGTTACTTTTTGCAGGAATTTCAGCCATGTTTATTGCTGCTGCAGGTTATGTCATTAATGATTTTTATGATTATTCAATAGATACAATAAATAAACCAAATAGAGTGTTACCAAAGAAAAAGCTTTCTTTGAGTTTTGCTTACAGGTATGCTGTGGCATTATTTTTAGCCGGTTTTGCCTTTGCTGTTTTTACATCGAACTTAATATGTATATTAATTGCTTTTATCAATAGTATAACTCTTTTGTTATATGCTCAGAGATTTAAAAAGAGTTTCTTGGTTGGCAATCTGATTGTTGCTTGGAATGCTGCTTCAACTTTTATCTTTGGAGCAATAATTACTAATAATTTTAAAGGAATCTTGTTGCTGGTCATTATTTCCTTTTTGTATACGATATTGAGAGAATTTATTAAGGTTATCGAGGATTATGAGGGTGATAAAGCAAATCAGGCAAATACATTAGCTGTTGCCTTGGGTAAAGAGAAAGCACTGATTTATAGTTATTTCCCTGCAGGTTTAATGATAGTATCTGTGTTCGTAATGTTTTTTTTAAGTTTTTTAACTATAGAGATGTTTTTGATTTTAAATATTATAATTATTGTTCCTCTATTTGTTTTTTTTTATATCATGCATAAGTCATTACACAAGGTAATTGTTGCTGATGTTCAGAAATATATGAAACTTAATATGCTTAGTATAGTATTACTATATATAACTAATGATATTTTAAACTTAAGAATTTAGAAGTTGAGGTAGAATGAAAGATATTACTTATAAATATTTAATAAATAAAATAAAAGATAATCCTGCTTACTTGTGTCTGATTGACCCTGATAAGGTTGAGGTTAGTCAGGCTAAAGAACTTGCTTGTTCTTATGCCGAGAATGGGGCTGATTGTATTCTTATTGGTGGCAGTATGATGTTAAATGACAGGTTTTGTGAAGCCATTAAAGAAATTAAGAAACAATGTCCTATTCCTGTTGTAATCTTTCCGGGTATCTTTAATTTTGTTTCTCCCGATGCTGATGCTTTATTGTTGTTGAGTATGATAAGTAGCAGAAATCCACAAGTTTTGATTAATGAACAGGTCAGGTCTGCACCTTTAATATATAAAGCAAAACTTGAAACTATACCAACTGCGTATATGCTTATTGAGTCGGGAAATATGTCATCTGTACAGTATATGAGTCACAGTTTACCTATACCCAGTAGAAAATCTGATATAGCTATTGTACATGCCTTAGCAGCTCAATATTTAGGAATGAAATTAGTTTACCTTGAAGCCGGTAGTGGGGCTGAACAGCAAGTACCTAACGAAATGATAAGTAAAGTTCGAGAGCATATAGAAATCCCTGTAATTGTCGGTGGAGGAATCAGAAATCCTGAATGTGCTGCTGAAAAAGCAAAAGCCGGAGCTGATTTTATTGTGACAGGAACAATTTTAGAGGGGCTTAATAATCCATATTTAGTAAGAGAATTTGCAGAAGCAATTCATAGTGTAAAAAGGAAAACAGATGATAGATATTCATAATCATATTTTACCTGCATTGGATGATGGTTCCGGTGATATAGAAACTACTAAGTATTACATTGATTTGATAGCCGAAGCAAAGATGAATGCAATTATTTTTACACCTCATTATATGAGAGGTTTTTATGATAACAGTAAGGATATAATACTTACAAGTTATAAACAAGTTCAAGACTATATCCGTGAGAAAGAATATAGTTTTAAGACATATTGTTCTGCTGAGGTATATTTAATGGGAGTTGAAGCAGTAGATGATATTAAAACAAATGCCTTCATGATAAATGGGACTCGCTATGTACTGGTAGAGAATAGTTTGACTGGTTTTTCCGGAGATTTATTTGAAAATCTGTATAAGATGACAAAGCAAGGTTTTAAACCTATTTTAGCTCATCCTGAGCGGTATCTGGAAATACAATCCAAGCCTTCTATGGCAGAAGATTTTATGCATAGAGATGTATATTTGCAGATTAATACGGGCAGTATTTTAGGTAGTTATGGGGCAAAGGTTAAAGATGTTGCTTTTGAATTAATTGACAGGGGTTTTGCTCATTTTCTAGGTTCGGATTGTCATTGTCATTCGGGTGTTTATGATTATTCAGAAGCTGTTGAGGCAATCAGGCAGGAGTTTGGAGATGATACTGCTGAAGTTTTATCTTTTGAACATCCCGAAAGAATGTTAAACAATGAAAACATACCTTATTTTTATGTATTTCATCAACCAAAGCCCGTTAAAAAGAATTTTTTGCAGAGATTATTTGATTTATAAATTTATTTTATTGAGGAAACAATGAAGATAGCTCCTGAAAATGATTTTGAGTTTAATCAGTCATTACCTAGTGTTTTAATGACCGGTATTACCGGTTTTATCGGTATGCACACTGCTCGTAGGATTGTTAAAAAATATAATATAACCGCATTAGTGAGACCGGGTACAAGAAAGTCAAGGTATGTTGAGTTTGAGTCTGATGTCAGGATTGTAGAATTAAATTTATCTGACAAAGTCGAGTTACAGAATTATTTAGAAAAAAGAAAATTTGATTATATTTTACATATTGGAGCGTTAAGGGGCGGAAGAGCTTTTAATGTAAATGAGTTTTTGAAAACTAATGTTATTGCCACAGAAGTACTTCTGAATAATGCTCTGAAAAATAAAAGTAAATTAATTTTTTGTTCTTCAGTAGGAGTGTTTGGGGCAATACCTGTTGAACTTCCTGCAAATGAGCATACTCCGTTTCAGGAAGATAATCTTTATCATAAAACAAAGATTCAGTGTGAGAGAATGATTCAGAAAGCCGTACTTGACAAGGGCTTGAAGGCTTATATCGTAAGACCTGCAATAACTTATGGAAAGTATGATTATGGCTTTCCTTATACTCTGACTAAGCTGATAGATAAGAAACTTTTGTTTTTACCACATAATAAGATATTTATTCATTTAACAAATGTTGAAGCTTTAGCCGAAGCATTTAATAAAATTTTAGAAAATGATTATCCAAGTGGTAAAGTATGGACTGTTGCTGATTGTGAGAAGGTTAATTTTGCTGAATTGGTTAATTTTGTACATGAGCGAATAACTGAGAACAGAAAAATAATCAAGAACTCAAAGTCTAATCAAAAAAACTCAGTAAATATTAAGTTTAAACCATATCCTGCTTCAAGGTTAATAAAAAAAGAGTTTTTTGTGTTTATGACAAAAGTAGCAAAATTTTTCAGAAGTGAATTATGGACTTCTAGATTTGAATTAATATCTAATAGTTGGTATTATGATGTCAGACAGTCTTATGAAGATTTAAAATTAAAACAGTATAAAACAATACCTGATTTTAAAGTTGTGATTGATTGGTATTTAGGTAAGAAATAGCTTGAAGCACTTATTAACATTAAAATCAATACAGGAGTAATAATTTGGCTATACCTATTTTACATTTTTGGGAAAAGTATTTTGATAATCATGACGAGGGTTTAGGCTCTACTTATGAGAGATTTATAATTAATGATATATTACAGAAGGTAGTGGAAAATTTCAGGATAAAAAGCGTTTTAGAGGTTCCTGCCTTTGGTTTTACAGGCTTATCAGGTATCAATAGCATGCAGCTAGCTCTAGATGGTTTGAAGGTTGATATAGTTGATAATTATCAAGAAAGATTAAAGATGATAAACCGGATATGGGAACAGGTTTATTCTGAAACAGTCAATAAGGTTATTGATACAGATTTTATTTTTGTTAATGATTTTGAACATTTGCCCTTTCATGATAAAAGCTATGATATGTCATGGAACTTTTCTGCTCTTTGGTTTGTGAATGATATTGAGCTTTTTCTATCTGAACTGTCCCGAATAACAAAAAAGCTTATCCTGATAATGGTACCTAATCGCACGGGCTTGGGTTATTTACATCAAAAATATACAGGGAAAGATGATTTAAAGAAATTTTTAAATGAAGATTTTATTAAGAGTTCTAGATTTATCCCTCTTTTAGAAAGAAATGGTTGGCAGTTATTGCATGATAATTATTTAGATTGTCCACTATGGCCTGATATTGGTATGAGTAAAGAAGATTTTTTTAGTAAACTTTTTCCTTGTGTTAGTTTTAAGAAAAAGAAGCATAAATCAAAAGATATAGTTAGTATTTTAGATTATTATACTAATAAACTGCCTGATTTAAAAGATAAATTATACAGATATAGATTTTTTGAAGATTATGCTCCGAATTGTTTTAAAAAAATCTGGGCACATCATCATTATTATCTGTTTACAAAAGATCATAACAACAAAGATTTAAATTAATTTTGAACGAGATTTAGCTTAAACTAGCACATGAAAAAGACAATATTTAGTTTAATCATCGGAACTCTTCTAATAGTTCTTTGGACAAAATTCATTGACCTAAATGAATTATTTTATTATTTAAAACAAGTTAAATTACTGCCGGTTATACCCTCAATTGTGTTTTACTTATTATCTTATTTTTTTCGTTCTGAAAGACTTAGGGTTCTGTTGTCTCACAAGGCGAGAATTCCTGTTTTTAAAAACTATACCTATATTTTATCAGGTAACTTTATAAATTATCTTATTCCAATCAGAGCAGGAGAAGTAGCTAAGGGATATTTTTATAAAAAAAATCATAATATCAAATGGGCAGAATCTTTGCCGTCTATTTTTATTGATAAATTTTTTGATACTTTTGCAATCTTTATTGTTTTAGTCTTGATTCCTTTTATTGGCATTACCTTATCTTTGTATTTAAAAATACTTTTAATAGCTATGATTATTGTCTTTATGATAGGTTTTTTTATCTTATTTGTTGCCTCTGTCAGAGGAAAGAGAGACTTATCAAAATCTGGAAAGTGTTTTTTTTCTAGATTATATTTCTTTATAAAAAAGTTATCCGGTATTTTTCTTATTGCTTTGCCTCTACGATATAAAGATAAATTAAATGAGTTTATGAGGATATTTTTAGAGGGTATTGCTATTTTTAGAAACCATAAAAATTTCTTTTTACCCTGTTTATTATTAACTTTGTGTTCTACATTAACAGACAGTTTATTTTTTTATTTAATGTTTAGAGCCTTTAGTGTTGATATAAATTTTGTTTATATTTTATTTGGTTATACCTTGATTTTCTTATCATACATACTGCCACACCCCCCTGCACAGATTGGCAGTAATGAGATTATAATGGTTTTAATTTTTGCCATTGGTTTTGGACTTGACGAAAATCTGGTTAGTGCGGTAATGTCATTTTCTCATATTATTACTGCAGTTGTAATCTTTATTACAGGCTCATTGAGTTTGACTTATGCAGGGATAAAGTTAATAGATTTTTTGAAAAATAAGGAGATAGATTATGAATGATGATAAAAAAAATCTGGAATTATTACAATCATTGAAAAGTGTTAAAGAATCAATTTTAAGTCAGTTACATAAAGTAATTGTTGGACAGGATGAGGTAATTGAACAAATCCTGATTGCTTTGTTTTCTAATGGACATTGTTTAATTGAAGGAGTACCGGGACTTGCTAAAACCTTAATGATATCCTCTTTATCTAAGATACTTGATTTGAAGTTTAACAGGATTCAGTTTACGCCAGACTTAATGCCTTCTGATATAACCGGAACTGAAATCTTAGTTGAAAATAAAGACTCCGGACAAAGAGAATTTAAATATATTAAAGGACCTGTTTTCTCAAATTTTATCTTAGCTGATGAGATTAACAGAACTCCTCCCAAGACACAATCTGCTCTACTTCAAGCAATGCAGGAATGCGAAGTTACTGCCGGAAATGAAACCTTTAAATTAGAACCTCCTTTTTTAGTCTTGGCTACACAAAATCCTATTGAACAAGAGGGAACTTATCCTTTGCCTGAAGCCCAGCTAGACAGATTTATGTTTCATATAGTAATAAAATATCCTGATTTTGAACAAGAGAAAGATATTGTTAAACAAAGTTTTATCAGAAACAGTACAAAAAAATCAGAACAATACTTACCAAAACCTGTTATTTCCAAAGAAGATATTTTGGCAATTCAACAAGCTATAAATGATATACCGGTAAATGATCATGTGATTGATTTTGCTGTTCAACTGGTCAGAGCCAGCAGACCTTCTGACTTAGGTAAAGACAATTCAATTTCAACAAATTTAAGAAGTATTAAAGAGAAAATTAACTGGGGTGCAGGACCTCGTGCTTCTCAATTTTTGGTAGTTGCTGCTAAAACCAGAGCAATACTGCATGGAAGGCTTACTCCTGCTATTGATGATGTTATTGCTGTTGCTCACATTGTTTTAAGACATAGGGTGCTTATTTCTTATGCAGCTGAAGCAGAAGGACTTAACTCAACAAACATTATTAACCAACTTATTAAAGAAATAAATATTTAGAACCAAATTATTAAAAATAAACCTCCAAAATGATATAGTTATCTTGGAGGTGTTTTTTTTAAAACTCTTTAAAATATAATGTGCTGATTCTAAATATTTTTATTATATTAAAAATTAAAATCTAAACA
>CAZJNG010000017.1:0-13165 GCA_964547265.1 uncultured Candidatus Cloacimonadota bacterium
CAGTTACAGAGTTAGCACTTTTATTATCATCACTCGCTACCCATCCTGCTGTTGTCGCTAAACCTGATTCGTAGTTAAAATATATTAAATTTGGACTGCAAGCACTTACAAATATCAAATCAGGGTAACCATTTTTATCAAAATCTGCATATGTAACATCATAGGAAGCATTAACTTCATCACTTTGCCAAGAAGGAGTAGTTTCTAATATTCCTCCTTGATTATAAAAAACATAATTGCTTGTATTTATTGAATGATAAGCTTCTCCGGTTGCAACAGCTAAGTCAAGATAACCATCTAGATTTAAATCTACTAATATGCAGGAAAAAGTATAAAAATTAATGTCTGAAAACCAAACAGGATAAGCTGAAAGTTCACCTCCAATATTTTCATACATTTTGATATAACCGGGCTGATTAAATCCTGTTTCTCCAATATAAACACTAACAACAACATCAGGATAACCATTTCCGGTTATATCTCCGACCGCTAAATGACCATGGTAATCTAAATCTGAAGATTGCCAGGAAGCTGTATTTTCAATGCCATTGCCGGTGTTATAATACACTTTAAGAGTCTGCCTTTGAATATCATTTCCATCTGCTATAAGCAAATCATTTAAGCCGTCTCCGTTAATATCAACCCAAGCACACCCTGTTGAATACTGAGAAGGTTCTGTACTTTGCCAATCAGGGAAAATATTATAAAAATCAACAGACCAAAGCTTACTTGCAAACAAAAACAAAACAATAGTTATTATTTTTTTCATGATCAATCCTTTCTTATAATCTATTAAAAACATTAATTTTTATTTGTCAACAAAAAAATCTATTGACATTTTCATTTTTATTATTATTGTTGGTATAAGAAATAAACTTTATAAGGAATAGAATATGAAAAAATGCATTTATGTATGCCTCATACTTAGCTTAATCTTATTTACCGCCTGTGAGAATAAAACTAAAGCAAATGTCATCAGAATTGGTTATACAGGATATAGTTTCGACACAAGCGTAGCTTATGTAATAAAAGGTATACTTTCTCAACAAACAAACCTTGTTGTAGAATTGTACCAATTACCGGACTCAACTATGTTTAGTTCCCTTGCTGAAAAAGAACTCGATATTGCAATCTCAGCTTGGTTACCAAATACTCACAGAAGCTTTATTGAGAAGTTTCCTTATGAAATACAAAGTTCGGGAGTTATATCTGACAGTTTAGGATTATTTGTAGCAGTTCCCGGATATGCACCTTTATCTTCTATTGAAGACTTAAAAAGATACTCAAATCTCTTAAAAAACAACATAATTATACCTGAAAGCCAAAATGCTATATACGCTTTAGGACAAAGTATTATACATGATTATGATTTAGAAAACTTTAAACTTCAAGAAATGAGTTGGGATAACATCTTAACACATATAGAAGACTCATTAAATAGAACAAGCGGTTTTGCTATTATTACAATCAAACCTCACTGGATTTATAAAAGATACAATATAAAAACATTATCAGACCATAAAAAAACTCTAGGCGATTTTGAGTATGCATCAATTTATGTAAACAATGAATTTTCAAAAAAGGTTCCTGTCATAGCAGATTTTTTATCAAAAATCAAATTTTCAATAGCTGACATTGAAGATTTAATGGAGATGAATCAAACTCTCGGTACAGAACCTTATGAAAATGCAATGCGTTGGATTGAAAAAAACAACAGAAAAGTTAATCGGTGGCTAATCAGTGAATAAGGAGGAAAAAATGAAAAGGACAATTTTATTACTTATAATAATTTCTATGTTAAGTTTAAGCATAAGTGGTTGTTTTGGCTCATTTGCTATTACCAAAACTGTTTATAATTTCAACAAAAACCTGGAAAATAAGTTTGTCAGATCAATAGTAATGTGGGCATTTTATATAGTCCCGGTATATCCTCTTTCGACATGGGTAGATGTATTTATTCTCAATGTTATTGAATTTTGGACAGACAGTAATCCAATGGCAATGGAACAAGGTGAATTTGAAAAAAGATTTTACTCCTTTAAAGATCAGAATTACGAAGTAATAACAAGTCATAATCGTTATGATATCATTAATACAAACACCCAAGAAACATTTAACTTCTTTTTTGATGAAAATTCTAACTGTTGGTTTTCAGAAAATGAAGGTATTGTTTACAAGTTAACAGAACAAGATGAAAACAATGTATACATCTTTCATCCTAATGGAGATTTATTATTTACCAAAAATCTCAATAATTAAAAATAAGCAAAACTTCTAAAAAAAGGCAGGTTTTCACCTGCCTTTAATAATTAACTAAGTTTATTTTATTAAGCTTACTTTCTTAATTTGACGATTATAACCTTCAGGAACTACTGAGATAAAATAAATACCTGAAGCACAAGTTTTATTATTATTGTCCTTACCATTCCATGATAAGATATGATTACCTTTTTCAAGAACAGAATCATTCAAAGTCTTAACTCTTTGACCTTTAACATTATAAACAACAACGCTCACGCGAGTAGATTTGTTTATGCTAAAAGATATATTTGTTGTTGGATTAAACGGGTTAGGATAAACCGAGAAAGATAATGGTGTAACCGCTACATCAGACTCATTTGTTAAAAATTCATTTACTATTCTTATATATCCGGTAATTAATGTTTCTTCAGGATTGATGATTAATTCAGTATTTGAGGTAAACGGGTACTGATTTTCACCAATCACCAATACTATTTGATAATCTAATGTTGACTCAGGATAAGAAGCAGTCAATTTAAATGAATCAAGATTAGGAAGTTCTAAACTAAACGGATATTCGACATAATCAGGTTGCGTTGAAGATAAAATATTAGTGCTTAACCTGTTAAATTTTACTTGAGAAGTTGTGTTTTCAAACATATAGAAGGACATGTTATCCGGTAATGCTACAGGTTCAGGTTGTTTAAATTTTATCAACATTCTGTTTTCAGCGATATTTTTAGCACAAGACAAGATTACTTCGTCTTTAATACTATTGTTTGTTAAAGATTGAGCTGTTAAGAATCCCTGCCATGTATAAGGTGAAGAATCAATAGGTAAATTATTTTTGTATGGCATAAACTGAGCTGTTATCTCATCAGTATTATTAACATTCACGAAAATAAAGAATGATTCACCGGGATAAATAATTTTAGTTTCAATATATTCTCCATCTCTAACTACTCTTACATCAGACATTAAAATATTTTGCTGATATAATTCTCCATAAGTATAAGCATTATTATTTAAAATGAAGTCAAGATCTTTGATATTAAAAGTTCTTAAATGTGGATTAGGCAAGAAATTCCAGCCATAATGCAAGACTTTGTTATAAAAATTTCTTTGGATATTATAATTATAGACTTCAGAAAATACTTGTGGAGTGTTCAAAAAGAAACCATTTCCAAAGGCTATTTCTGACTCTTCTACCCATGCATTAGCTTCATATTTAAACAAATCAGCATCAGGTATTAATGAAGAAAGGTCAAAAGTGTTAGCAGTAAAAGGATGTGCAACAAAATTAATTCCTTCATTATATGATATTGTAGTCATAGCAGGAATAATTCCTAGTTTCCAAGTACTTAAGGTTCTAATAACTTCTCCGTCAATACAATATGCATCAACCACTAAATTAGCATCATGAATTGTTATATTATCAGGGATTGAAAAACTTTGTGAACTTGAAGTATAATTAAGATGACCATTAACCAGTAAGCTATCATTTGGAGAAATAATCGAAACCTTATAATGATCTAGTAATGCAGGATATGTGGAAGAAATTGAATAATTTAAATTATCACCTGCCTTAAACAATCGATTCATAGCACCGGAAATAGAAACAACAGGTTGAACATTACCGACATAAAGCCAAAAATCTTTGTAATTGGTATTTGAAACAGAGAAAGTATAATCCTCTTCAGTTAAATTTGCATATTGGTTATTTGACTGTTCTACCAAGATCAACTTTTCAGTATTTCTATTATCAGTATTAGCGAGTCTTATTCTCAAATTATTCTGGTTAGATCTTACTCTGACTCTAAATCTTTTAAAATCATTTAAAACATTGTAATCTCCATGTATTTGTCGAGACAAACTAACTCCGTTATTATTATTCCATGTTTGCTCATATGCAATAATCTGAACATATTGAGGAGGAAGAGTTCCTGTTTTTACAACATCATAAAAAGTATCCTGCCCATCAGTAGCAAATGGGCTATTTCCTACCCAAAGAGTATCTTGAATAGTGCCGACATTATTTTCTAACACAATTGCATGGGTAGGTCTAGGAGAGCTAATCCCTTCCTGGTGAAAAATGATTTCATTTAAATCATCATCTACCATTGCAATCTTATAAGCATAATTGATAAAATTTTCTACAGAATTATCGATAAAACTAAAAGATTGACTATTACCTGTTCTAAGTAGTTCAGGATTACTTTCCCAGTCAGCTATCATGGTATAGGCTTGACCTTCCTGTGAACGATATACCCGATAACCTAAAACAGTATATTGAAAGGTTGCAGTCCATGATAAATATGTCTTAGCATCAAGACTTCTTGTCCTGTAATTACTGATATTTGCCGAACCTAAATTAATCTGAAGAGTAGGAGAAAAATCAGAATAATTATCATTATAATCTTTTGCTCGTAATTTAAAATAGTATGTAGAGCCTGAAGATAAATTACTAATAGAAGTCATTGTTGTCTTTGGAGAAGCTAATCTAATATCTGAAGTCCTGTTATGAATACTAAAATTCTCAAAATCAGATGATTGAGAATAGTGTATCTCATAAGACATAAAATCATACTGATCAATAAAATCCCATCCTAGTGTCACGCGAGAATATTCCTGACTAAGCAGTGCAAAGTTCTGAGGAGTATCCGGCACTAAACCATCATCAAGAATTAATGCTTCAAATAAAACATCTTTCATTAGTTCAATTGAAGGTCCATAGTATTCTAAAGCTCTATCATATCTTTGACTCATATTGAAAGTATTTGTTGATAAATCATAACCATAAAACCAATAGTAGTTATTTACATTTTGAGGATAGCAATTAGGTAATTCATCATATTCAATATGGAAAAAATTATCAAACACATCATATTTATTCATACCTTGATTTGTATATAGATATTGAATGCTTTGTGTATATCCGGGCAAGGTCAGGCTATTATTCACAGGGAAATAATTTTCACCGTCATCAAAATAAAACGGTTCTTCAGTCGGGTCATAATATATTGCATAAAAATCATTAGTATATACAGGTTCATGAATGCCTACAGTATTTTCAGGTATAACCAGATAATCTGTTCGATTTACAATATCCATTTTCCTTGAAGAAAGATCTCTAATAGGAAGATTTGGATGTAAAGAGCCGGGTCCTGCAGAAATTTGTAAATTAGCATGACCTTCATGTCTATTCCAATCATAACTATGCAATTGAGGTGAAAATTCTCTACGATTAAAAGTTAGTCTTATCTCGTTACACGCAGCATTATAAACCTTATTAAACGGATGAGCAGCTACCCTTGAAGGATCTGAAGTTGATTTAGAATTCCAATAAGGATTCACATTTGTCCATTTTACTTCTCTACCTGCACCTGCAATCATAAAATATTTAGCTTCCCAATCCTGAAAAGCCTTGACTGCGAGTGGAGGAACAATAAAATCATCGTTTGGATGAACAACATTAACAAGAATAGGTTGAACAGACTCAGGCCAAACTACATATAAACCCCAACCATAAGCAAACGCTCCATGTACATCATCCGTTGTTTCAGGAGTACCCTGATCATCAAAAAAACTCATATCAAGATTTTCTCTAAGCATGTAATAAACTCTACCTGTATCAGTGTCAGTAAACTGAACAACTTTATAAGGAAATTCATATAAATCAATTAAATCTTGAGCTTCCTGATAAAAACCATCAATAAATGCAACTACAACATCATTCCAGTTATTTAACTCTTGAGTTGTTGCTATTTTAAAATCTCCAAACCCATTAGTCTGTCTGTAAAAAGGTGCATATAAATTATAGTTTTGAACAGCAACCCCTTTTGCTATATGACTAATCCAGTCATCATATTCACAATTTTCCTCAGTTCCATACATAAAACCTCTAAATGAAGCTGTTTCATAAGTTATAGCATTAAGAGATAACATGCTTATCATAATAATTATGAGTAAAAAATATTGTTTATTCATAAATACTCCTTTCTAGTTTCAATTAAGCAAATGATATTCCTACTGTCAACAAAAAAATAATAATTATTATTAACCGACATAATTTGCTCTTAAATTTAGTTTATACTATATAAAGACAATCATTGTTAAGTACTTAATAATATTGACTAAACAACAGAATTATTTGAACATCCTTACTAACTTAATACCCTTAATTAACCGGCTTTTTTGATGGTTTATTTATTTAAAGCCAACTGCATTATCTAAATTCTAAATTATCTAAATCTTAAAATTTGACTATCTTGTGAAATTGATATTATTTCAGCATATATTACAGCATTATGATATCTGATTCTGTTTAAATATGAAAAGGAATTAGAATCTATTTCGTTGGTATAATTATAGATAAGTCTTTTATCAAGGGTATTTATGTCAAAATCATAAAACCTTATACTGTCAATGAAATCAAGAGCGAGTATGCATTCACGCTTACTATTATTCTCTTTAAAGTGTAAATATCCTGAAACCGGTAGTTCATCAAAAGACACTTGTTTAGTTTTATTCGTTTTAAAATCATAGACAGATAATTCAAAACCTTCTTTAGTGGATACTTGAAAATTTATTATTTTGTCATCAATTATACTTAAAACTCTATTATCTTGCAAATCAAAAAGTTCTGATTTGATTTTCTGTTTATTCAGGAGCTTTATATCATCACGAAGAGAAAAATTCAGTATGTAATTACGGGTTGGAAGAAAAATTAACAAACCTTTTCGGAACTTTGGTTGGATGTTTAAACTTAAATAATTCTCATTTCCAACATTTGTAACATTTATAAACGTATCATTTCTGCCAATCAGGTTCATCTTCCTTAATTCCGGTATCTCAGTCGATGTAAAAGTTTTGATTAGATTTAAATTGCTATCATAAAAATCGAGAAATCTTATAGCAAACAAGCCCTCACTTCTGAACATTAAAACATAATTATCAGCAAATCCAAGACTAGTATTTATTTCGATAGTTTTTGTAATTTCTTTCAAATTTGTACAATATGATGAAACTTGTTTGCTTTCATCATCTGTAATAAAGATAATATTTTTTCCGTTTTTATAATGTATAAATGTATTCTTTGGAAAATAAAATGCTCTAAGTTCTTTATCAAGCTTATCTAAAACTATTGTGGAATGCTCTGTTGAGACTGTGAAAGCCGGATACTTTGCTATCATATTATATCTAATGTTCAAAATTTCTTCATCACAGCTGTATATTTCTTGCTCTGACATTGTGTTGAACTGTTCATCTAAAATTCTTACATATATTTTGTTCTCATCAAATCTGTAAATATGTAAATTGTTATTATCAACATTCCAATAAAAATCATTTTGCTCCAAATTTAAAAAACTCACCGAATCACTTGTGGCTACAATGTTTACTGTCATAAGAATTATAAGTATAGTAATTGATACTTTCTTCATATTAAATCCTTAATTAATTATTTTATTAATATTTATCATTCTGATGATTCATTTTAAAATACTAAGTTTTTTTTGTCAACAATAATTCTACATTCAAAATCTTGAACATCAGCAGAGAATGTATTGATTTTGCAACAATTATGTTATGACTGTGAACCTTGTATAGCCTCAAAAATCCGTGTAATCTAGTAAATCCGCGTTAAAAACAATCATCCTTAAAAGAGTTTTTCTCAAAATGTAGAAATATAACCGTAATGGTAACCGGAATGTAACCGGAATGGAAACCGGACGGCTCGTCCGGTCATATCAGTTCAAAAAACATTATAATTTGTTGTAAATCAAAAAATTAAGACTTGTGAATCATACTCATAAAAATTGCCGAGACGAGCCGTCTCGGTACCAGCTGAAAAGGATTATCCATAATTTTGATATAGTCTCAAAATCAGTGTAATCCATTAAATTCGCGTTAAAAACAATCATCCTTAAAAGAGTTTTTCTCAAAATGTAGAAATATAACCGTAATGGTAACCGGAATGTAACCGGAATGGAAACCGGACGGCTCGTCCGGTCATATCAGTTCAAAAAACATTATAATTTGTTGTAAATCAAAAAATTAAGACTTGTGAATCATACTCATAAAAACTGCCGAGACGAGCCGTCTCGGTACCAGCTGAAAGGGATTATCCGTAATTTTGATATAGTCTCAAAATCCGTGTAATCTAGTAAATCAAGGTTAAAAACAATCATCCTTAAACACCGGTTTGAATTTCAATAAAAAAGAATCGTAAATGCTACTCTTTAATAGCCCGATATGTGAGGATAATGTCATTAAGTTAATCAATTGAAGATCGATAAATGCTTATTTACTCGACCAAGATGATCGAGCTACATCGAAACATTAAGGGACCTCCAGGTTGGTTTTCCCTCTTGGAGGTCTCATGTTGATTGTCTGTATGTTACTTAATTTTTTTGAGGTTTATCTTGTGGAGTAATAGCTTGCAAAATAGTATAATACTCACATTTTTCACTCTGTTTTACATATTTTTTAGAATATTAAGATAATTAAGTGATTTTTAGTCTTTTTGGACGAAAGTGTCAATTTTTTGATACTTAAAAATTAAATCACAAAATAACCATATATAGGGAACGGAAGGTAAGATAATAGCATAAATATGAAAGTTCTAAAACATAGCATACTCCAAATAATATGGTTTTTACTGTGCAATATTATAATATCGATTTTAAAAAAAGTTGACAAATATTCATTCATAAATAGAATTCGATAACTTGCATGCTCAACATAAAAAAATCAGATGAAGGGAAGAATTTTGTGCTGATGAAAAGTCTTAATCCGGTTTATACTATTGATATTATTTTCTATAAAGATATAATTCCATCAGAATTTAATTCATATAACTACATACATTATTTTATAATACGATATATTGATTTTTATTTATACGAGAGAAAAGAACCTAAAAGGCTCTAATGTTTATAGAACAAAGGTAGAGATGAAGAAAAATGTATTTTCTTGAAAAAAAGTTTGACAAATAAATATGAAAAATTATAGATTACTCAATCGAGGATAGTGTATGACAAATTCAAAAGAAGCAAGAGCAAGACTAAAAATCAACAAATTACTTGAGCAAGCAGGTTGGAGATTTTTTGATGATGAAAGAGGTCAGGCTAATATTCAGCTTGAACCAAATATAAAGATTTCAAAAAAAGAAATTGATTCTTTGGGTCATAATTTTGAATCTACTAAAAATGGATTTATAGATTTCTTACTTTTAGATGATAATGGTTTTCCTTTTGTGGTTTTAGAAGCAAAAAAAGAAAGCAAGAGTCCTCTTGACGGTAAAGAACAAGCCCGGCGATATGCTAAAGAAATCAATGCTCGTTTTGTAATATTATCCAATGGCAATTTGCATTATTTTTGGGATTTAGAAAGGGGCGATCCTGATATTATTACAGAATTCCCGACACAAGAGTCTTTGATTCACAGGCTTGGCTTTACTCCTAATAATAAAAGGCTTGCAGATGAAGATGTTGATATAGACTATATTGCTTTGACTCAAAATCCTGACTTCAAAGATGATCCCTTATATCAGGATCAAGAAACCAGAGAGACTTATTTGTGGGAAAAGGGTTTAAGGATTTTAAGACCTTATCAACTAAAATCAATAAAAGCTTTACAAGAATCTGCTAAACAAGGAAATGATCGTTTCCTCTTTGAAATGGCAACAGGTACAGGAAAAACTCTGACTTCTGCAGCAATTATTAAGCTATTTTTAAGAACAGGAAATGCCAAAAGAGTATTATTTCTTGTGGATCGTTTAGAGCTTGAAGATCAGGCATATAAAAATTTCAGAGATTATCTTGGTAATGATTTTTTGACAGTCATTTACAAGCAAAATCGTGATGATTGGAAAAAGGCAGAGATTGTAGTTTCTACAGTACAAAGCTTGTCTTCACAGGATAAATATAAGAAATTATTTTCTCCGATAGATTTTGATTTAATCATAGCTGACGAATCTCATCGTGCTATTGGAGGAAATTCAAGAGCAGTTTTTGAGTATTTTATCGGTTACAAACTCGGACTTACAGCAACTCCTAAAAATTACCTTAAAAATATCAATCCTGATGAACTATCCTTAACAGATCCAAGAGCTTGGGAAAAAAGACAATTACTTGATACATATACTACTTTTGGCTGTAAAGATGGGGAGCCAACTTTTAGATATAGTTTACTTGACGGAGTAAAAGACGGATTTTTAATAAACCCGACAGTATTAGACGCAAGAACAGATATTACAGCTAAACTGCTTTCAGAAAAAGGTTATGCTGTTATGGTTGAAACAGAAGAAGGTAAGGAAGAAGAGACTTTCTATCATAAAGATTTTGAAAAGAAATTATTTTCTGAAAAAACTAATACAGTTTTCTGTAAGATATTTTTAGAGAACGCATTAAAAGATCCCATCAGCAATGAGATTGGTAAAAGCATAGTCTTTTGTGTAAGTCAAAAACACGCCTCAAAGATAACTCAAATATTAAACAAAATGGCAACTAAGATTTGGCCTGATAAATACAAGTCAGATTTTGCTGTACAAGTAACATCAAATACTCAGAATTCTCAACAATCAACCATAAGCTTTGCTAATAACAACCTTAATGGTCATACAAACTTTTTGGATAATTATAAATCAAGTAAAACAAGAGTTTGCGTGACTGTTGGAATGATGACAACAGGATATGATTGTCAAGACATACTCAATCTTGCATTAATGAGACCGGTTTTTTCTCCTACTGATTTTATCCAAATTAAAGGTAGGGGTACAAGAAAATTTACCTTTGAATATACAGACGAATATAAAGAAAAACATAAGTTACATAAAACTACCTTTAAATTTTTTGACTTTTTTGCTAACTGCGAATATTTTGAAGAAAAATTTGATTATGATGAAGTCATAGCCATACCTCAAATTCAAAGCGAAAAATCAGAATCTCCTCCCGGAGGAGTAAAGCCTATTGAAATAGAAATCTTTAATCCTGACAAATTAAAAGAGCTAAAAATTCAGCAGATTGGTGATTCAGGAATGAAAATTGACCGTAAGCTGTTTGAAAAAGCCAAGCAAGAAATTCAAAAAGATATTGAAATAAAATTAGCTGTAGATAATGAACAATGGGAAAAGGCTATAAAAATAGTTCGTGATAAATTTGAAGACAAACCTGAGCTTTATCTCAATTTAGACAAAATCCGTAAAAGTGAAAACCTCAACCGAAGGATTACCTGGCGAGAAGTTTTACAAAGAATCTTTGGCTTTATTGACAGATTTAAAGATAAGGATGAATTGTTAGAGGAAGAATGTGAGAAATTTATTGCCATATACAAACCTGAAAGTAAGTATATATTACATATTAGAAACTTTATCAAAGTCTATCTTGGTGACGAATATTTTAGAACAGAAATAAATAATAGAAGATTTCCAAGAACTTATGCCGGTTTTACTATGAACGAATATAAAGCATTAAATGGATATAGGGAAATTATCCCTAATTACATAAAAGACTATGTCTCTATTAACAAATTTATGAGGTAATTAACTATTATGGAGAAAAAACATAATCATCCATCAATCAAAGATCAAACAACTGAATTTTTGCTCTATACAACTCCGGATGTTAAAAAAAAGATAGAAGAATTTTCAACAAGTGCAAAAAATGCACATGTTCAAAAAGAAGACGATAAAGATGTAGAAAGAGCTATTACATTTTATAATCGTGATGCAATAATTACAATCAGTTACAGAGTAAATAGTAAAAGAAAAATTACAATTAGAAAAAGGATTAACTATGCTTGATAATACAACTAAAAGACAAATAGATTCAGCAAGACAAATACTTGTAGGAAAAGTTCCAGATCCAAAGGCACAAGTGGAACAGATTACGACAGCAATGATATATAAATTTATGGATGATATGGATAAAGAAAATGAAGATGTTGGCTTAAGTTCTCATTTTTTTGTTGATAATTATTCAAAATATTCATGGAGAAAATTAATGGATATAAGACTTTCCGGGCAGGAAAGAATGGATTTATATGTAGAGGCTATTTCTAATATCCCAAAAAGTAAAAATATTCCCCAACTTTTTCGTGATATTTTCAAAGGTGCTTTTTTGCCATTTCGTGACCCAAGAACATTAACCTTATTTTTAAAAGAGATAAATGTCTTTTCTTATGAAAATAGCGAAACTCTGGGCAATGCCTTTGAATATTTACTATCAATATTGGGTAGTCAGGGAGATGCAGGTCAATTTCGTACTCCAAGACATATTATTGATTTTATCGTAACAGCCACAGACCCTAAGAAAAACGAATCAATCCTTGACCCTGCCTGCGGTACAGCCGGATTTCTGATTTCTGCATATAAACATATTTTAAAAGTAAACACAAAAAGCTATAAAAAATATAAAAAGCATCCGACTAATAATACTACCTTGCAAGGAGAAACAGCTATTGATGTAATACTGGATGAGCCTGCTAGCTATAATGGTGATTTATTAACTCCTGAGGATAAAAAAAGACTTAATCATAATGTTACCGGCTATGACATTTCTCCTGATATGGTTAAGCTTGCATTGGTAAATCTCTATTTACACGGATTTAAGGAGCCAATGATTTATGAGTATGATACCCTGACAAGCGATAAAAGATGGGATGATACCTTTGATGTTATCTTGGCAAATCCTCCGTTTATGACTCCAAAAGGAGGTATCAGTCCACATCGAAGATTTTCCATTCAAGCAAATCGTTCAGAGGTTTTATTTGTGGACTATATTGCAGAGCATCTTTCTTTAAAAGGCAGAGCCGGGATTATTGTACCTGAAGGCATAATCTTTCAGTCAGCTAATGCATATAAGAAATTAAGAAAAAACCTAATAGAAAACTGGGGTTTGTACGCTGTAGTAAGTCTGCCAAGCGG